>JAFMMJ010000058.1 GCA_017859785.1 Ilumatobacteraceae bacterium | reverse complement strand
CGCAGGTGGCTCATCGCGTGTTTCGTCAACCACCAGGTGCCAAAGACGTTCACCGAGAAGGTCTTCTCGAAGATCTCATCGGTCAGGGCGTCGAGGTCGTCATGAGGCACCACCGTTGTCCAGCCCGCGTTGTTGACGAGCAGGTCGAGCCGGCCGAAGCGCTCGACGGTCTGGTCGACAAGTGAGCGCGCCTGCTCTCGATCGCTGATGTCAGCCTGGAGGTAGATGGCGCCCGGGATCGAGGCGGCAACCGCCTCACCGGCTTCCACCGAGTTCGACGAGTTGACGACGACGGTTGCGCCGAGGCCGCCAAGGCGTCGGGCGACCGCCTCGCCGATCCCGCTCGACGAACCGGTGACGATCGCGACGTTGCCCGAGAGTTCTCCTGAGGTCATCCGGCGAGCATCGCAGAAGGCGGGATCGCCTCTGGAGCCGGAGGGCGGGTGCGTCGACTCAGTCGGTCAGCCACATCGCCCGGTTGGCACCGAGTCGTCCCTCGCCGAGCGGGCCGGATGCGAGGACCTGGGAGCTGGCCGGAAGGTCGATCGGCTCCGCGGTCAGATTGATCACGCACGTCATCGCCCCGCGACGGAAGGCCAAGGTGCCCGTGCCGAGGTCGAGCCATTCGAGCGGGCCGGCACCCACCCACTGAGAGCGACGCAGTTCGATCGCTCGTCGATAGAGGTTGAGCGTCGACTCCGGATCGGCGGTCTGCTGATCGGCGGCGAGTTCCGCGAACACGGCGGGTTGCGGCAGCCACGGGGTCGCGTTGCCGAAGCCGAGAGACGGCCCGGTCGACTCCCACGGGATCGGCACCCGGCAGCCGTCGCGACCCTTCACGGTGTGACCCGAGTTCTCCCAGACCGGATCGTCGAGCACATCGACCGGCAGGTCGTAGGCCTCGGGCAATCCGAGTTCCTCGCCCTGGTAAAGGTAGGTGGAGCCGGGCAGGGCGAGCAGGAGCAGGGTCGCTGCCCGCGCGCGGTCGAGGCCGAGTTCGGGATCGAGGATGTCGTGTGGTCCGTCGAGCACCCATGTGCGCCACGGCGTGCCGTCGGGAAGTCCGTAGCGGGTGGCGTGACGCACCACGTCGTGGTTCGACAGCGCCCAGGTGGGGGTGGAGCCGACGCCGTTGGCGGCGTCGAGCGCGCGGTCGATCGCCCCGCGCATCTCCTCGGCATCCCAGCCGCAGGTCAGGAAGTCGAAGTTGAACGACTGGTGGTACTCATCGTGGCGCAGATAGAGGGGCAAGCGCGTCGGATGCACCCAGGCCTCGGCCACCATCATGAGATCGCGGCCAACGGCGGCCTCTGCCTCGTCGAGTACGGCGCGCCATTCGCGGATGATCTCGTGCACCCCGTCGCGATCCCAGAACGGGTGCGATCCGTCGGAGAGGTTCTCGCTTTCGAGGACGGTGCCGGTCACCTCAACATCGGGGAAGTCTGGGTGTTTGACGAGGCCGTGGGCGACGTCGATGCGGAACCCGTCGGCCCCGAGGTCGATCCAGAAGCGGAAGATGTCGCGGAACTCGGCGCGCACCTCGGGGTGGTTCCAATCAAGATCGGGTTGGCTGACATCGAAGAGATGGAGGTACCACTCGCCGTCGTCGAGACGGCTCCAGGCAGAGCCACCGAAGACGGCGACCCAGTTGTTCGGTGGCTCGGCGCCGTCCGGACCCTTGCCGGACCGGATGATGTAGCGGTCCCTCGATGGGGCGCCGATCGGCGAGGCGATGGCCTCTTGAAACCATCGATGGCCACTCGATGTGTGGTTGGGAACGATGTCGACGATGATCTTGATGCCCCGGGCGTGGGCTTCGGCGGTGAGTTGGCGGGCGTCGTCGAGGGTGCCGAACCGCGGGTCGATGTCGCGGTAGTCGACGACGTCGTAGCCGCCGTCCAACAGAGGCGACGGGTACCACGGGCTGATCCAGATGGCGTCGACACCGAGGGTCGCGAGGTGGTCGAGGCGGCTGATGATGCCCGCGACATCACCGGTGCCATCGCCGTTCGCATCGGCGAACGATCGCGGGTACACCTGATAGACGACGGCGTTCCGCCACCAGGTTTCGTGCTCGTTTGCGGTGTGGAGGGCGTCGCTCATCGGCGCTCAGGTTAGGGAGTCGCTTCGATCGGCCGCACTGTCCAGCTTTGACCGGTCAGTCGGCTGGGAGGTCCGAAGCGAACTCGCGGTAGTTGGTGCTCGTCTCGGCGAATTGTCCGACGGTGAGCACCTTGTCGGCGCGGCCGCGGAGCGCGGCCAGCGGGTCGGTCTGGTCGCCGACGTAGCCGAGGGCGAAGGCCCCTTGTCGATAGCCCATGATCCGCAGGAGGTCGTCGTCGAGTTCTCGTGCGACCTCGGGTGGGCAGGCGAGGTATTGGTTCTCCTCTTGGCGGACCCAGCCGACGGCGTACGTGATGTTGACTCCCTGGCGCACGGTGGCGGTGGTGTTGGCTCCGCCTCCGTGGAGCACCTTGCCGTCGTAGAGAAGCACGCTCCCTCGGCGCATCTCGGCCCGGGCCTCCTCGAGGGCGAGACCCGTCTCGTCATCGACGCCTGACGATCCCGGGAACAGATGGGTGGCGCCGTTCTCGGCGGTGAAGTCGGTGAGCGCCCACATGGTGTTGCACTGCACGTGGTAGTCGACGGGGAAGTCGAAGTTGTCGAATGCCATCTGGTCGCGGTGGGGCTTTTGGGCGGTTTCACCGGGCTCGATCGTGATGAGTTGTGTGAGGTGCAACTGGAAGGTCGAGGCGCGATCGAGGAAGCGACCGACGACGTCGACCACCAGCGGATCGGCCACGAGGGGCCGGGCGGCGGGGCAGCGCGCGATCAGCGCTCCGGTGCGACGGGTGTGGCGGCCGTCGTAGTCGTCTCGGCCGGTCGCCGAGCCGTCGACGTAGGGGGCGACTTGGTCGGCGAGGGCATCGAGGAGGGCGGGGTTGGCGAGGTCGTCGATGATGGCGCAGCCGTCGGTGTCGAGGCGGCGACGGATCTCCTCTGGATCGGCGTCGGCGTTGAAGTGATGAACCGACATCTCAGGCCGTCTCGGTGTTCTCGACGGGAAGCAGCCGGCCGCCATCGGCGGCGCTCCGCAGCGCGGTGTCGACGATCCGTTGGATGTGGGCTCCGTGGGGGATGTCGGGCTGGATCGGCTCGCCGAGGTGTACCGCGGTCACCCACCCGCGCGTCATCGCCTCAGTTGAACGGAAGACATCTCGGTAGGTGTCGTGCACGGTTCCGGTGCGCAGCCCATCCCAGATGTCGCCGGGTCGGTCGAGGGGTCGCGCAGGTCCGGTCTCGCCGGCTCGGAGGCCACGCACCTCTTGCACCGTGTCCCAGTCATTGAGGGCGTAGAGGGTTCCGCCGCTTCCGTGCACCTCGACGTGGTGGGTCTGGTTGAAGGGTGTCCCCTCCCAGCAGACGGCGCTCACGATCAGGTGGCCGATCGCGCCGTTGGTAAATCGGAGGGTGGTGAGCGCGACGTCCTCTCCGGCTTCGTAGGGGAGGCCGTCGGGTCGGGGTTCGCGTGCGACAGTCGCGTTGGTAACGCAGCCGACCTCGGCGATGTCTCCGAGGAGGTAGGTGGCGAGGTCGATCCAGTGGCTGCCGATATCGCCGAGCACGCCCGAGCCCGATTCCCCGAGGTCGAACCGCCAGGCGTACTCGCCGTCGCGAGCGAAGCCGGTGTAGTAGCGGGCTGCTAGGTGGAAGGGCGTGCCGATGTAGCCGTTGTCGATGTGGTGGCGTAGCTGGCGGGCCATCGGCATGAATCGGTAGGTGAACGGCGTCATGGTGATCGCGCTGTGGCGCTCGGCGGCGGCGGCGAGCTCGTTTGCTTGGGCGGCGTCGAGGCCGAGCGGTTTCTCGCAGAGCACGTGGAGGTCGCGCTCCATCGCGGCGAGGGCGATGGGGTGGTGACTCGCGTTCGACGAGGCGACGATCACCGCGTCGACGTGGTCGAAGAGCTCCTCGGGTGAGGCGTACACCTCGGGCACATCCCACTCGGCGGCGACGCGGGCGGCCTTGTCGACATCGCGTCCGCAGATCGCGGTGATGCGACCGTAGGGGTGGTCGGCGAGGGCGGGGAGATACATGGCCTCGGCCCACCAACTGGTTCCGATGAGGCCGACGCGCACCATGGCCGGAGCGTAGACCCGGCCCGTGTCACCCTCGTTACCATCGCCTCATGTCCTCGCAGCGGGTCGTGGTCCATGTCGATGACGTCGGAATGTGTCACGGAGCCAACGTCGCCTTCGCTGAGTTGTCACGGTCGGGGGCGGTATCGGCGGGTTCGGTGATGGTGCCGTGTCCGTGGTCGTCGGAGGTGCTCGAGTGGGCTGCGGGAGATCCCGGGCTCGATCTCGGCGTCCATCTCACCTTGAACGCCGAGCAGGACCACTACCGCTGGGCGCCGCTGACCGATCGCTCGGAGGCGGCCGGCATGGTGGATGCCGATGGCTACATGTGGCGTCGGGTGGCGGCAGTGCGAGAACACGCTCACCCGGACGCGGTCGAAGGGGAGTGGCGGGCCCAGATCGATCGGGCCCTCGCAGCCGGCGTCGATGTGACGCACCTGGACGCTCATATGGGCTCGTCGTTAGCTCCCGAGTTTTGCGCTCGCTATGTGGCTCTCGGCGTGGAGTACCGCCTGCCTGTCCTGTTGACGGCCACGCTCTCGGCTTACGGTCCGAATAAGCATCTCGCTGGGGTCAGCGAGGAGGTGTTCGCCGAGTTCGTCGCTCAGGCGACGTCGGCCGGCATGCCGGTGTTTGATCGGGTGTTGGAGACCGACTTCTCGCGGGCTCGGGGGACGGAGCCCGACTATCCGGCGATGCTCGCGTCGGCCGATGACGAGCTCGTCTATTGCGCCTTCCATCCCTGTCGGCCCGGTCCGGGGGAGATCGAGGAGATCGAGCCAGATCAGCACCATGTGCGCACCGACGAGTATCGAGTTTTCTCCGATCCGCAGTGGACGTCGTGGTTGGAGTCGGCGGAGTTCGAGGTGATCGGCATGCGTGGCCTCCGGGATGCTTGGCGGTCGGAGTCGACGTGACGGTCGCGATCGTCCATCTCGTCGCCGCCGCCTACATGACCGGAGTCATCTGGTTCGTGCAGGTCGTGCACTACCCGCTGTTCGCCGCCGTTCCCGCTGAGGCGTCGGCTGGTTACGCGCGCGAGAACCAGCCTCGAACGGCGCGGGTGGTGGGTCCCGCGATGCTCGTAGAGGGTGTCACGGCGATTTGGCTCTTCGTCGATCCGCCGGCGGATGTGAGCCGTTGGTTGCCGTTCATCTCCGGGGTGTTGCTGGCGGTGGTGTTGCTCAGCACGGTGCTGGTGCAGGTGCCGCGTCACGCGCGGCTCGTGGAGGAGAACTCGACCGAAGCGCTCCGCGAGGTGGTGTCGTCGTTGGTGGCGGGGAACTGGGTGCGAACGGTCGGATGGTCGGCCCGCGCCGTGCTCGCCGGCGTCATGGTCGCCGCTGCGTGAACGCGCCTCAGCGGGCGCGAAGCGAATCGATGTAGGGGCCGAGTTCGGCGTCGAGCACTGGGGTGAACCAGGTGACGAAGGTGTCGGACAGGTGGTGGCTGTCTCGGTAGACGAGGATGTCGCCGACCACGACTGGGCAACGGTCGTCGACGCAGAGCCAGGGGCGCGGGTCGATGGCGCCAAGACCGCGATCGGCGGCGACTGATCGGATGACCTGAGCGACGGCGCGCTCGGTGTTGCCTGGGGCGCGGGGTTCACAGAGCGAGATCTCGGTGGGGTGCTCGGCGAGGCAGGTCGGCACGTCGTCGGGGGGATCGGGCGAGTCGATGAGCAGGATCGGTGTCATCTCGACGTCGAGACCCTCCAGCCGGTCGAGCAGGAGCGGCAGTTGCTCCTCCCAGACGGCGGCGCCGACCGCGGCGCGGGTGCCGGCGTCGAGCAGTCCGTAGTGCTGGCCGAGCAGGATCGCGTCGACACCCTCGGCCTCGAAGGTGTTGAGGACGTTGTCGCGCCAGGGTCCGCAGTGGTCGAACACGGCGTCGCCTGATCGGTTCCACGTGAGGACGTCGATCACTGGGCAGCCGCCCTGGGTGATCGCGATGAGTCGCCAGCCGCGACGCTCGGCGATCTGGTCGACGGCGGAGAACCATTGCGCGGCGTGTGAGTCGCCCCAGAGAGCGACGGTGAGGTCGCCCTCGGGGTCGCCGAAGACGCAGCCCTCGGCCGCCCGCTCCTCGAGGTATTGGTGGCAGCCGGTGCCGTAGAGCGAACTGGTGTCGTCGTCGGCCTCGAGGATCGAGGGGCGCAGGTTGTCGGGGAGTGTGTCGACGTCGAGTGCGTCTCGGATGGCCGAGTTCGCGGTGGCGTCGGCGGTGTCGGGCGGTGGGGGTGCCGTGGTGGTCGTGCTGGATGCCGGCGGTTCGGTGGTGGGCGGCGCCGGTTCGGTTGACGCTTCAGGGTTGGTGGATGCGATCACCGTGGCTGTGTCGTCGGTTGCCTCGGTCGTGGTGGTCGCCTCGGTGATCGGCGTGCTGGTGTCGCTGGCGGGGATTGGTTCGGGGGCGGCGGCAATGACGCCGGTGCGTGTGGTCGTGTCGACCGCGCTGATCGTCACTCCGACGATCGCGCCGGCGGCGAGGAGTCCGGCTCCCATGGCGAGCGACACCCCTGAGCGTCGCGCGAGTCGGGGTGAGCGGCGGATGGGGTTCTCGACGAGTCGATAGCCGGTCTCGGTGAGGACGACGGTGAGGCCGATGAGAGCGAGGGTGGCGCCCGGTCCGGGGTCGCGGCCGAGGGCGGCGGCACCGATCACGAGGGCTGGCCAGTGCCAGAGATAGAGCGAGTAGGAGCGTGATCCTGCCCATTGGAGGGGGCCGAGGCGAAGCACCCGGCTTGGCCCCAGTCGGTTCTCGTCGCCCGAGGCGAGGGCGAGCACGGTGCCGACCACGGGGAGCAGTGCCCAGGTGCCGGGAAAGTGCTCCACGCGGTCGAAGGTGCCGATCGAAGCCACGATTGCGGCGACACCGGTCCACCCGAGCGCCGCCCGAATCGTGTCGGGCACCCGAGCTGCGGTGGTGCCGACGACCGCGAGAAGTGCGCCGAGTCCGAGTTCCCAGGCTCGGGTGTGCAGGCCGAAGTACGACCAGGTCGGGTGCGATCCGGTCCAGATGATGCTCGCGGTCAGCGAGGCGGCGGTCATAGTCGCGATCGTCACGGCCGCGATCGCCACGGTGGCGATGCGTCGGCCCCCGGTGAGAGCCAGGAGGAGGAGCGCTGGCCAGAGGATGTAGAACTGCTCCTCCACGGCGAGCGACCAATAGTGCTGGATCGCTGATGGGGCGAGTTCCGCGGCGAGATAGTCGGTGCCGCGCCCAGCGAGCACGAGGTTCACCGCGAAACCCGAGGCCGCGAGGATGTCGACGCCGAGTTCGTCGAGTCGAGTCGACTCGAGCCAGACGACTGAGGCTGCCGCGGTCGCGGCGAGCACGATCGCCGAGATGGGTAGAAGTCGCCGGGCTCGCCGAGCGTAGAAACCCGCGAGCGAGATCCGACCGGATTCGTTCCACTCGTGGATGAGGAGCGAGGTGATCAGGAAGCCCGAGATGACGAGGAAGACGTCGACGCCGACGAAACCGCCACCGGTGAAGGGCACGCCAGCGTGGTAGGCGAGCACCGCGATGACGGCGAGCGCCCGGAGCCCCTCGATGTCGCGGCGGTGCCCCACGGGCCGAACGGTATCGGTGTCAGGTCTGCCGTTCGGGGGATCGGATCGAGTCGAGGGCGGCCGTCGAGAGGCGCCGAATCACCACGACGAGGAGTGCGATGTGCACGAGGCCCGAGATGATCCAGGGTGCTCGAAGCGCGGTCTCTCGGTCGAATGGTCCGTCGAGCAGTGCGACGATGACGCCGCCGATCGCGGCGCCGATCGGGATGGAGCCCCAGGCGAGGAAGCGGTAGACGCTGTTGACTCGTCCGAGCAGCCGATCCGGGATCACCGACTGGCGCAGGCTGACGGTCACGACGTTCCACGCGGTGCCGAACATCGCCGTCAGCGCGAATCCGACCAGCACGACTGGCCAAGCCCCAGCGAGTCCGATGCCGAACGGGATGATCATGAGCCCGGCCACGGCGACGGCGAGCACCGTGCCCCCACCGAATCGTTTCGAGAGGTTGGGTACGAACCAGCCGCCGACGATCGCGCCGATCGCGCCGCCGGTGCCGATCACCGCGAACAGGAAGGGCCCTGCGCCGAGTACCTCTTGGGCGAAGATCACGAGGGTGGCTCCGGCGAGGGCGTCGGTGCCGTTCATGGCTCCGAGCACGAGGGCCATGGGCCACAGCACGCGGTTACCGCGCAGCCAGGTGATGCCCTCTCGGAGGTCCTCCCGCCAGGGTCGCCGTTCCGTGTCTGCTTCGGTGATCGGTCGGAAGGTTCCGCCGATGGTGGCGATGAGCGCCCCGGCGACGAGGAAGGTGACGGCGTCGATCACGAACGGCAGGGCGAAGGAGAGGCCGAGCAGGAGGGAGCCGAGTGGTGGTCCGGCGAACTGGTTGGCCGTGGCCTCGGCGGCCCAGAGCCTTCCGTTCGCTCGCTCGAGCCCCTCGCTCTCGACGATCGATGGCAGGAGGGTCTGCGCGGCGTTGTCGCGGAGCACCTCGGCGCATCCGAGGAGCAGGGTGGCGATCACCACCATGAGGTATAGGCCGATGCTGGTCGAGCCGGCCTCTGTCACGTTGGAGGCATCGGGCAGCGAGTCGATGCCAAGCATCACGCCGACAGCGACGACGGCGGTGATTGCGCCTCGCGTGAGGTCCATGCGGATGATGAGTCGCCGTCGATCAACGCGGTCGGTGATCACTCCGGCCGGAAGGCTGAGCACCAACCAGGGGAGCCGTTGGGCGACCACGATCAGCGCGATGAGCAGTGGATTTCGGGTGACTGCCGAAGCCAGCCACGGATAGGCGATCTGGCCCATCCCGTCGCCGAGGTTGGAGATGGTCGAGGCGGTGAAGAGCCGTTGGAAATCTCCAAGTCGTCGTCGCGGTCGGTCGACGGCGGCCGGTGAATCGGGGGAGTCGGTCATCGTTGGGTCAGTTCCCCAAGAGGTCGGCATGCGACTCGAAGCTCGCTCCGAGCTCCGCGCGGATCACGTCGGCGAACACGATGGGTTCGAATCGAGGTGGGTGAGTGTCGTCGACCGCGCAAGGTGCCGGGGCGACCACCGTGTCGACGTGAGGGTCGAAGAAGTAGGCGGCTGACCACCGTTCGCGGCCGCCGCGGTTGTGGACTCGATGCGCTGTCGGCAGCAGTCGGCCGTTGCTCATCCGTTCGAGCATCTGTCCGCAGTTGACCACAAGGGCTCCGGGAACCGGGTCGACGTCGAGCCAGCCGTCTGGGCCGAGGATTTCGAGGCCGCCGACGGCGTCTTGGGCGAGCAAGGTGATGCCGCCGTAATCGATGTGGGGAGCCGACCCGTAGAGATCGGGTGGGGCGTCGGCTGCTACCGGCGGGTAGTGGAGCATCCGGAGCCAGGTGGTCGGCCGGTCGAAGTCGGCGACGATGGACCTGTCGTCGCCGATCCCCTCGGCGAGAGCCGCGACGATGGCGCGAGCCACCGGTTCGATCTGGTGCTGGTACGCCTCGACCGACTCGCGGAATCCGGGCAGGTCCGGCCACTGGTTGGGGCCGGCGAGGAGTGCCCCGGCGATCACATCCGGGTCGTCATGTCGGGCCTCGCGCATCACCATGAAGGACTCGCTCTGGTTCGCGCGGGTAGCGGTCTCGATCGATGAGTGGCGGTCGATCGAGGTGTCGATCTCGATGAAGCCGCGATGCAGGTGATCGAGGGCGACCATTCGCTTTCGCTCGATCGGCAGGGAGTGGAAACGACGCGACGCGTCGAAGAGCGCCTCGGTGACCGCGGAGGGGACGCCGTGACCCGTGATTTGCGAGAACCCCAGGGTGGTGTGGGCCTCGACGAGCCGCTCCACGACGTGTTGGTGGTGCGCTCCGCCGAGCCCGCTGACGTCGATTACGGCGATGTCCACGGCAGTTGTCTAGTCGTCGGAGGCGCCTTCGTCGCGTTCCGCCGAGTCGGGCCACGAACAGGTTGTTAACGCCCCCGACATCCGGTCGGAGAGCGACCCAACTGTGGGCTTGTTATCATCTTGGAATCGCTGTAAACCCGCTGTGGCGGGTCGGCCGCGTGAACAACGTCGGATTCAAAATCTTGGATCCAACCGATTGAGGAGGAATTTATGATCCGTTCAACCACCCGCTGGCAGCGCACCGCCGGCGCCCTCGCGGCTCTGGCCCTCGTGGTCGGCGCCTGCGGTGGCGACGACGACACCGCCGCTGATGAGCCGGCTGCCGCTGATGAGCCGGCTGCCGCTGATGAGCCGGCTGCCGCTGATGAGCCGGCTGCCGCTGATGAGCCGGCCGCTGATGAGCCGGCCGACGAGGTCGAGGCCACCCAGG
>JAFMMJ010000012.1 GCA_017859785.1 Ilumatobacteraceae bacterium | reverse complement strand
CGAGAACACTGCCTCCGACAACCCTGCGGACGTCGTAGAGCCGGTTGCCGAACTCCCGAGCGATGCCGAATCCGCCGAGCACGAGTCCTCGGCGGAGGATGAGCCAGCCGGTTGACTCGTCGGTCACCTTCCGCGGTTCGTAGCATCGCGAGATGAGCGAGATCGTCAAATACTCCAGTGAGGGTCGCGTCGCGACCATCACTTTGAACCGCCCCGAGGCGCGCAACGCGGTGAACGGCGAGGTCGCCAGCGGACTGGAAGCCGCGATCGACCGCCTCGAGGACGATCCAGACGTGTGGGTGGGGATCCTGACGGCTGAGACGCAGGGACAAGAACGTCCCGTTTTCTGTGCCGGAGCAGACCTGAAGGCCATCAACTCAGGCCAAGCGGGTTCGCTCGGCACGGCGCGCGGTGGCTTCGCTGGGTTTGTGTACCGCGAGCGTCGCAAGCCCATCATCGTCGCCGTCGATGGCCTCGCCACCGCGGGAGGATGTGAGATCGTGCTCGCGGCCGACCTCGTGGTGGCGACCACCCGTTCCGCCTTCGGATTGGCTGAGGTCAAGCGGAACCTCGTCGCTGGTGCTGGCGGTTTGTTCCGCCTACCCCGCGCGATCGGCCAGGCCGCGGCAATGGAGGCCATCCTCACCGGCGAGCCGATCCCCGCCGAGCGGGCCTTCGCCCTCGGCCTCGTCTCTCGTTTGGTAGAGCCTGGCGAGGCGGTCGCCGAGGCTCAACGGCTTGCCGAACAAATTACCGCCTGTGCCCCGCTCGCGGTCTGGGCGAGTCGCGAGGTGGTTCTCGCATCTGCTTGGGCGGACGACGAGACCCTTCGCTCGATGACCGATCAGGCCTTCGGCGCCGTCCTCGCATCGGAGGACACGAAGGAGGGTCTTGAAGCCTTCATCGAGAAGCGCCCTCCCGAATGGAAGGGTCGCTGAGTCAAAGCTCGACCGAGACCGTGATGAGGCGCGCTGTGATACCGGCACGCTCCCACAGGTTCTTGGTGTCGCGATCTCCGGGCAACGCCTCGGCTTCCATGCGCTGAGCGCCCCTCTGCCGGCCGATCCGTTGAATCTCCTCGACGAGCGCGTCGCCGAAACCGAGCTCGCGCGCCTCCTCGAGCACGAACACCTCGTCGACCATCAGAACGTCGCCTGAGCTCAAGCGTCCGACCAGATAGCCGACGACGAGACCGTCGAGATCGGCGACGAGGACACTGACCTCAGGATTCGTCCATTCGGGTAGTGGGTGTGTCTCGATCCACCGAGCCCCGCCGCGGGCCTCACGAATCGACTCGCGGGCGATGTCAGCGAGCTCGCAGACGGCGGGCTCATCAGCCGCTGTGAATTCCCGGACGACCGGGTCGATCACGAGAAGACGGGACAGTCGTCGTCGCCCACGGGACACGACGGCGCGTTCGCGCGAACCAGCAGGAAGCAGGAGGTGCAGAGCTGCTCATCCGCACGCTTGGGCTGGATCCCGTCGATCGCCTCAGCCTTCTCGTCGGTGCTGGGTGCCGATTCCTCTTCTTCGTCCTCGCCTTGCTCGTCGGCCGCCACCATGCGGTCCTTGAGAATCATGTCAAGATCGGCCTCAACATCGTCCGGCGACAGCATCTCGTCGTCGTCATCGTCGTCGTCTTTGGCCTTGCGACGGCTGCTCGACTCCTCCTCGGAGTCGTCCTCATCAGCCTCGTCGTCGGCGGCGTCCTCATCGGACTCCTCCTCGAACTCCTCGTCGTCGTCGAGATCCTCGGGCTCGTCCTCGAGGTCCTCGTCGTCGTCTCCGCCTTCAACCTCGAGTTCCTCGAGGTCCTCCGAGTCGATGTCGTCCTGGGCCATGTGTACTCCGTCCGAAGTGGTTGGGGGGATAGTAGACGGACCGAACCGCCTCCGCTCGTCGAGCGAGAGGGTTCCGCTCCGCGGCTCGCCGGAGGCTAGCCGTCGGAGAGACGTCTAGCCTCAGACCTGCGCTCGCTCTCGAGGCGTTCTAACTCTGGGGCCTCGGTCGTCATGTGCGACATCGCGCCCGCGATAGCGCGGTGCCCGGCCTGCTCGGCGATGAGTCGGTGCATCTCCAAGACCACCCGGCGGTACGAGGGATGGCCTTGCGGCGAGGAGCGCAACTCGAGCATGTGCATCGCCTCACGGGCGTTGAACTGCATCGTGTAGCGGATCCGATATGCCATCGAGACCGCGTAGGACGCCTGCCGGGGGAACTCCTCCCGGATCAGATCAAACAACTCCGCCGACCGCGACATATTGGAGTCGAAGAGGTCGACGAGACCGGCCTCCTCGACCAACTCGGGCCGAAGGAAACCATGGTTCGGTGTGAGGTCTTGCCACTCGACCGTCAGCATCCGATGGCGCTGCAGGTCTCGGAAGGCCCCGTAGTCGCTCAGCACATCGAACCGATAGCCGGTGGTCTCGAACGACCGCCCGGGCCGGTGTCGACGGTTTCCGCGGTCACCGACTTCCGCCGCGATCAGCGCAATCCGATCATCGGTGGACATCGCGGCGACGCGGCGGCGTAATTCCGCATCCGGCAGGTCGGAGTACGGATAGCAGATTGCCGCGACGAGACGCTCCTCGCCGTCCATATCGAATTCGGTCAGCGTTACCTCATCGCTCGGTGGTACCGGAGTTCCGCCGAGCAACGAATCGACGAGTTGCTCGGTTCGGTCGCGTCGCGACGAGAGGTACTCCACCCACCGACCGCCCCGCTCAGGGAGATCAACCCTCCGAAGGAAACTTGGTATGACCTTGCGTAACTCGACCAGCATCTCGTCGGCGTAGGCACGCGCCTCCGGGAGTGGATGCGCTCGCATACGGAGCAGGAGCGCCTCGAACGCCTGACCGCTGCCGTAGATGCCGACGTTTGACGTGGCACCAGCCGGAAGCATTCCTCGGACCGCGTCAAGCGCCTTCGCGCGAGTGGCCTGCCGGTAGACGAGGTCGCTGTCCTCGGGTCCTTGGGGAACCACCCTCCGGACATGTTCGGTCATCCGATCCACGGCCGTGGAATACGCGTCGAACATGCGGTCCATCTCGCCGATGTACCTCGTGCCGTGACGGCTCGCGAGGAGCGCTGGGTCGCGGTGATATCGGTAACGTCCGCCGAAGCGGGAGTCGTAGGAGATGTACCTCGTGCTCTGCTCGAGGTAGCTCATCAGCCGGCCGCGCTCGAGGATTTTCGTGAGCATGTTCGAGGCCTGTTCACAGGCGAGATGAACCCCACCGAGCTGAGCCACCGAATCATCGCCGTACTCGAGGAAGACTCGCTCGTAGAGCTCCTCCGCACGGGACAGCCCCATCGTCGCGTCGACCGTCTCATCGCCACCGATGTCGAGGTCGCCAACAAACTCGTCGAGGAACAGTCGGCGGAGACTCTTCGGGCTCCGGCTGTACCGAGCGAACAGCGCGCCTTTCACGACCTCCGGCAGATTCACCAATGCGAAGACCGGGCGGTCGAGGTTCGTGAAGTACCGGCGGAGGATGTCTGATTCCTCAGGTGTGAAGTCCTCCGCCACGTAGGTCACGACGTGTGATCGTAGGAGGACCGCCCGAGGCGAGCGTGGATGTTGACTCAGACGGCGTGCTCGTAGGCGGCTGGCACCACCGCGACGTCGAGATGACGAGTGGCACCCACTGACGCTCCGTCGACGAAAACGGTGAGTTGCTCGTCGAACGAGCGACGCAGATCCCTCACCCGCGTGGTGGAGATATCGGGATGCGGAAGATGTGAGCCGGTTCGCGAGCGCCGTCTCGCCATCATCCGCTGTCGCGTGTTCATCGACTCGGATACCTCGATCACGTCGAGCAGCCCGTCTCCAGGATGCGCTCGAGGCGCGGGCTCGAAACGTCCGAGATGTCCGCTCACCATGACCATGACGATGGGTCCACGCCACCATCCCGACCTTCCTGGACGGCGCGCGACCACGTGGGCGGCCGCGCGGTACAGCTGTCCATCGACCCGGCACTCGATGAGGTCCAGCGTCACGGCGCTGGTGGCCCGTTCCGCGACCGGAGCCCCGAGACTGCGGTGGATATCTCCGGACCGGGCCGCGAGGACCACCCCCTGCTTGGCCGCCGTGGCAAGCCCGGCGTCGTCTCGGCAGTTCACGACGATCTCGTCTGCTCGGAGCGTTCGGCCCCAGTCGTCGAGACTCACGAGGTCTCTCCGATCGCCGCCGAATCGGCAATGACACCTCGGAGACACGCCTCAACCGCTTTCGATGCGACCTGGGCCGTCTCAGCCTTCGGCGCGACGTCAGCGATCTGTTGCGTGAGGTCGATGACCTGACGGATGTTCCTGACGAAATCGCCCCCCGTTAAAAGGTCGTCTTCGAGCACCTCGGAGAGGTCCATTCCCGCCGCCCACTCGGCGGCTGCCGCCATGAACCCCGGGTCGGGAGAGCGGTGGTGCGAGCGCTCATGCCGCTCCTCGAGTCTCGATATCTCCTCGCTCACGGCCTCGAGTTTGCGCCACCGCTCTCGCACCGTCGCGTCGGGGAATGCGGGCGGCGGAGGATCATCCGGGCTTCGGTGCTCGTACACAAAGCAGGAGACGATCGCCGCGAGCTGCACGGCATCGAGACCATCGAACACGCCGCGGCGCAACGCTTCGGTCACCAGAAGATCGCTTTCATGGAAGATCGCGGCGAGCAACTCCCCTGCTTCGGTGAGTTCCCAGGCATCGGCGTGGATGTGACCGAGCTCCACAAGCACGGCGGTCACCGAATCGAATTCTCGACCGAGAGAGCTTCGTCGGTCGTCCACCTGCTCCTCGAGCCGCCGAAGCTCGGACCGCAAGCGATCCGCCTCGGCGGCGGCGCGAAGACGATCGCGGAGATCTGGGTCGTCCTCGACGGGATGACGGTCGGAGGACCTACGCGGTCCTCGTTGAGATGGGAACTCAGCGCGGCGAAGCCGCCGGGCGACCTCCCGACGAACATCCTTTCGGTTCGGGCTCTGACCATCAGGGACGGCGATACGACCCACGACACTCGATTTCGCGATGTCGCCTGCGGTCAACGTCAGCGGACGCCCGGCCGGTGAAACAGCGGAAACACGTAGTCCATCGGAGCGATGAGCGGTGGCGACGACCGCCACGTGACCCCGATACCCCTTCACACGAACATCGATCACATCCCCGGGTCGAAGGGTCGGAACCTGTTCCGCTCGCCGCTCCTGCGCGCTGAGGGCCCGGTACTCATCGATGTCGCCGAAGGGCGAGGATGCACGTCTCTCAGCCGCAAGCAGTTGCTCGCGACGACGACTGAGCCGGCCTTGCGAACGGACGACCTCACGGTCGCCTTGGAACTGAGCGAAGGACATCATGAGCAGTTCCCTCGCGCGTTCGCGCGAATGTCTCCGCACGAGGTTGGCAGTCATGTTGTACGTGGGTCGGAACACCGACCGCAATCCGAAGGTGCGACTGGAAGCGAGATCGGCGACCTGCTGGTAGCGAACCCAAGGGCTCCAGAGCACCACGGCGTAGCCGATCGTGTCGATTCCTCGACGTCCCGCACGGCCGGTGAGTTGGGTGAACTCGGCGGGACTGAGGGAGACGTGGTGGTCACCGTTGAACTTCGTCGTCTTCTCGATCACGACGGTTCGGGCCGGCATGTTGACCCCGACAGCGAGGGTCTCGGTCGCGAAGACCGCGCGAATGAGTCCGCGGGTGAAGCAGACCTCGACCGCCTCCTTGAATGGTGGCACCATCCCGGCGTGATGTGGGGCGAACCCGGCCATCATCTGCGCGCGCAGATTCTCGATGCCGAGTGCGTCGAGGTCGGCATCATCGAGAGATCCGATTCGATCCTCAAGGATGGAATCGATCTCGGCGGCCTCGTCAGGATCGGTCAGCACCAGACCCGCGTCAAGGCAGGACTGCGCTGCCGCCTCGCACTGCGCTCTCGAGAAGATGAAGATGATGCACGGCAGCATGTCGAGTCCACCGAGGTGGGTGACGGTCTCCACGCGATCAGGTGTCGCGAGGCGTCTTCCCGAGGCACCGGTCGGTCGGCCCCGACGATTTCGCATCGGTCCGCGCTGGCGTAATTCATCGAGGCGAAGCGCGTCGCGGTTCACCGAGCCATCGACGAACGTTGGCATCAGTTGCAAACGATCGTTGCTGCGATCGGAGACGAGGTAGTGGTCGAGGAGTTCCACCGGACGCCGTGCCTCGGTAACCGTACGAGTGAGCCCCCGAACCGTCGACATCCACTCGGCAAGCTCATCGGCGTTGGAGACCGTGGCCGACAAGCACACCAACTGCACCTCGGGCGGGAGGTGGATGATGACCTCCTCCCATACAGGACCCCGGTAAGCGTCCTGGAGGAAGTGGACCTCGTCAAGCACGACGAGGGCGAGATCATCGAGGGCGTCAGAGCCGGCGTAGATCATGTTCCTCAGCACCTCGGTGGTCATGACCACCACCGGCGCCTCTGGTCGCACCGAGTTATCCCCCGTGAGGAGGCCGACTCGCTCCGCTCCGTGATCGGCGATGAGATCTCGAAACTTCTGGTTCGAGAGCGCCTTCAGGGGCGCGGTGTAGAAGGCGCGTCGGCCGTCGGCGAGGGCAGCCGCGATGCCGTACTCCGCGACGGCGGTCTTCCCGCTTCCGGTAGGGGCCGACACAACGACGTGGTAGCCCTCATCAAGAGCGTCGAAGGCGGCGACTTGGAATCGATCGGGCTCGAACGAGAAACGCGCCGTGAGGTCTGAACGGTCGGACCTCAACGGTCGCGACCGCGCGTGAGGAGATGCCCGACACCGATCGCCACGAAGTAGAGCACCACCATCGGGATCGACAGACTGAACAGCGAGATCGGATCGCCCGACGGCGTGATCACCGCAGCGAGGGCGACGGTCCCAACCACCGCGTAACGCCAGGCCCGAAGCAGAGTTCGAGGGGCGATGACTCCGAGGAGCTGCAGGAACACCAAAAGGACAGGGATCGTGAATCCGACGCCAAACGCGACCACCATGAGGGTGACAAGACGGATATAGCTGCTCACTTGAAACGCCTGGTCGACCCCCTCCCCTGCCCAAGAGATCAAAAACTCAAGAGCGCGGCCCAGGGTCCGGAAGGCGATGAGGCCACCAGCAACAAAGAGCAGCACGCTGCTTGCGACGAACCCGACCGCGTAACGGCGCTCCTGCTTGTGGAGCGCGGGAACGATGAACTTCCAGAGTTGCCAGAGCAAGACCGGGAGTGCGAGCACGATTCCGCCGTATGTGGCGATTCGTAGCCGAGTCGAGAATCCCTCGATCGGGTCGAGGGTGAAGAGGGCGACCTCGTCTCGGGTTGAGTCGTACGACAGGCCGCAGAAGCCGGGAACTGACCTGCGACACAGGTCGAGGTAGGGCCGGGTGAGCGTGGCGAGGACCCAGTCGTAGAACGAGACCACCAGCAGCGCCCCGAGGAGGACCGCCAGCGCGCTCCGGATGATCCGCATCCTCAACTCGCCAAGATGCTCAGTGAGCGTCATGGTGGCCGCCGGATCAACCGGCGCCCGGCGTCGTCGCAACCTCACTGATTCTCCGCGGCATCGGGGGCCGAGGTGTCGGGCGGATCGTCGGGCTCGGCCGTTTCGGCCGGTGGCTCGACCATCGACTGCGCGGCTTCGCGAAGTGTGCTCGCGCTTTCGCTCGTCGCCTTGCGAAGATCACGCATCGGCTCGTCGAGCGCCTGTTTGAACTCCCGTTGGAAGGTGTCGCGTACTGACCGGAGTTGTCGATAGAGCCTTCCGACGTGACGCATCGCTTCGGGCAGTTTCTCGGGGCCGAGCACCACCAAGGCGAGCAAGGCGATGATGATCACTTCGCCGCCCTGCAGGTTGAACACGTTGGCGAGTCTAAATGGCTGGCAGGATCAGGGGCCGTGCAGCAGCGTCTCCCCTCCCTGCTCGATCCGCCGATCCTGTTCGCGCACCGGGGCGCCCGTGCTCACGCGCCAGAGAACACCCTGGAGGCATTCTCGCTGGCGCTGCGGCTCGGAGCCGGGGGAATCGAGAGTGATGTCTGGGTGACTCGCGACAGTGTCGCGGTTCTCGACCACGACGGTGTGATTCGACGCGGAGTTCGCCGGACGAGAATCAACGAGGTCAATCGCGACGACCTCCCCGAGCACATCCCAACCCTCAACGATCTCCTCGACCTCGTCGATGACGCCCTTCCGCTCTCACTCGACTTGAAGGATCCGCAAGCTGTAGAGCCCGTGATCATCGCGCTGCGGGGCCGCTGCCCCGAACGGTTGTGGTTGTGCCACCCGTCGAGGGACGTGATCGAGGAGATGCGCGCTCGTGACGCTGGATTTCGCGTCGTGCATTCGACCCGAGTCGACAAGATGCCTGGCGGGCCCGAACGGTGGATGGCCACGCTGTCTGGGTGGGGTGTCGACGCGGTGAACCTTCGCCACGATGACTGGAGCGGCGGACTGGTGACCCTCGCCCACCGATTTGGGCTGCTCGCCTTTGGGTGGGACCTCCAACATGCTCACATTCTCGAGGCGGGCCTGAGAATGGGACTCGACGCGGTCTATAGCGACCACGTTGACCTCATGGTCGAGGTCGCGGCTCGAGAGGTGGGCGGAAGCGGCTGAAGTCGCTTAGAGCCACTGCCAATCGGCGCGCGGCCAAAAGACCACAAAGGCACGCCCGACGATGTCGTCCTCGAGGATTGGCCCGAGTGCCCGAGAATCTTGGCTGCCCGCCCGGTTATCGCCAAGCACGAACACCGTTCCATCTGGCACCACGATCGGGCCGAAGTCCCCTCCGCAGTTGCCTGGGGTCACGACTGTCGGGTCGAGGTACGGCTCAACGAGAAGTCGGCCCTCGATGCGGATCTCGCAGGCTCGGCTCTCGACCTCCTCACCCGGCAGGGCGATGACGCGCTTGATGAGGTCCCTCTCAGCGGTTCCAGTGATCTCGTGCAGCACCACGACGTCCCCGCGGTTCGGATCGTGGAGCCGATACGACATCTTGTTGACGAAGACCCGGTCGCCGGTGGTCAGCGTCGAGTACATCGAGGATCCCTCCACAACGAAATGCGCAAGGAAGAACGTGCGCACCACGATCGCGACGAAGAGAGCGACCGCCACCACCAGCGCCCACTCTCCGAAGGCCCGGGCTCCGCGTCCTAGTTGACCTCGGGATGCATCCACCTCCGCCTCTATCTCGAGGTTTGATTCGGCGCTCACCGTCTCAAACCGTATCGGTGACCCGGATCAGAGTTGCTCCATCAGGCGATCGACGCGCTCATCGGTCGCGGCGAACGGGTCCTTGCAGAGCACCGTTCGTTGAGCCTGATCGTTGACCTTGAGATGGACCCAGTCGACGGTGTAATCACGCCGTCGCTCCTTGGCGCGCTTGATGAACTCGCCACGCAGCCGGGCTCGTGTCGTCTGCGGTGGAGTCTCAATCGCCTGCTCGATCGCATCGTCATCGCAGATTCGAGCGACCATCCCGCGGTCTTGAAGCCGATGGAAGGGACTTCTGGAGCGGGTGATGTCGTGGTACTGGAGGTCGAGAGCCTGCACCTTCGGGTCGCCGAGCCCAAGGCCGTGACGCTCGCGAAACGACTCCAACAGGTTGAGCTTGATCACCCAATCGATTTCGGTGTCCAGCTTCATTGGATCCGATTCGAGCATGGTGACCGTGTGCTCCCACATCTCGAGCGCGCGTTGCTCTTCGTCGGGGAATCCCTCGATAGCGGCGAAGCGAAGCGCCCGGTCGAGGTACTCGCGTTGGATGTCGAGGGCGCTGACCTCGCGGCCGTTAGCTAGCCGAACGGTTCGGCGGCAGGTCAGGTCGTGGCTGATATCACGGATCGCCCGGATCGGGTTCTCCAGGGTCATGTCACGAAGCACGACCGACCGAGACTCCAGCATGCGGAGCATGCATGCGGCGGCACCGACCTTGAGATAGGTCGTGTACTCGCTCATGTTCGAATCGCCGACGATCACATGAAGTCGGCGATACCGGTCGGCATCCGCGTGCGGCTCATCGCGGGTATTGATGATGGGCCGACTCCTCGTGGTTGCCGAGCTCACCCCCTCCCAAATGTGATCGGCGCGCTGCGACATGGAGTAACGAACCCCACGCGAGGTCTGGAGCACCTTGCCCGCTCCGGCGTAGATCTGGCGGCTGATGAAGAACGGGATGAGCACTTGGCTGTAGTGCTCCATGTCGTCAACCCTCGACGTGAGGTAGTTCTCGTGGCAGCCGTAGGAGTTTCCCGCTGAATCGGTGTTGTTCTTGAAGAGGTAGACCGTGCCCCGGATCGCCTCCTCTCCGAGGCGCTCCTCCGCCGATTCCACGAGGGACTCGAGGATGCGCTCACCAGCGCGGTCGTGGGTCACCAGGTCGACAAGGGAGTCGCATTCGGGTGTCGCGTACTCCGGGTGGGATCCGACATCGAGGTACAGCCGTGATCCGTTCTGGAGGAAGACGTTGGACGATCGACCCCACGACACCACTTTGCGGAAGAGGTAACGAGCCACCTCGTCCGGGCTGAGGCGTCGCACCCCTTTCAGCGTGCAAGTGACCCCGTATTCGGTCTCGAGCCCGTAGATGCGCCGACCGTCGCCGCTCCCCATGAGGGCATGGTAACGACGCTCCCCGTCTCAGGTCGGCGCGAGCGCGAACCGCACTTGGCTGCCCACGGGCCGCTGCATCAGGGACGCGAGGTCCGCCGAATCCACGACAGCGATCACCGGGTACCCGCCGGTTGTCGGATGGTCGCGCCCCATCACCAACGGCTGACCGGAGGCGGGAATCTGAATCGCTCCAGGCACGAGGCCCTCACTGGCTAACTCGCGATCAACCGATCGCTCGAGCGCCCCGCCTCCGAGTCGGACGCCGACACGCCCGGTCTCGGTCACCGCCCAGGTGACTTCCGTGAGGCGATCCAACGCGCCGGCTGCAAACCAGTCGACCCGCGGTCCGACCCTCACTCGCAACGGGGCCGGCGACTCCTCCGGTGGCACCGTGACATCGCTGATCGCCCCCGAATCGCTTGCCTCGCCGCGCACCACGCACCCGTCCACGATGGCCTCGGGGCCAAGGCCAGACATCACATCGTTGCTCCTCGAGCCGAGGACGAATCGCGCCTCGACACCTCCGCGCACCGCGAGGTAGCCCCAGACTCGACCGGGACGAGGATTCACGGTGAGCTCCGTACCAGGGAGCAGCGCGACGGGGCCGATATCGCCGTCACGAAGCACCGTGGTCGGAGCCTCCGCGCGCAGCCGAAGACCGCCGGCTGTCTCCAACACGGCCGCTTCAGCCGGATTTCCGAGCGCACGGTTCATTCGACGCACCGTCGTGGGGTCGACAGCGCCGGAGGCCGCGACACCGAGGTGCGCGAAGCCCGCACGCCCCCGGTCCTGAATGGTGGTGCCCACTCCGCGCGAGACAACGACGAGGCTCATCGGGGCACGAACCTGACCTCGGTGCCCGGAGGAAGTAGTGCTGGTTTCGCCCGATCCGGGTCGAACATCACTGCGTCCGTGCGGCCAATCAGGCGCCATCCACCCGGCGATTCACCGGGGTAGACCGCGCTCCAACCTGCCGCGATGGCCACGGAGCCGGCTGGCACCCGAGTTCTCGGCGTCGCGAGACGCGCGACATGCATCCATTCAGGGAGCCCAGACATATAGGCGAAACCGGGAGCGAAGCCGCAGAAGTCCACCACGTGAGCGGCGGCGCTATGGCTCGCAATGATCTCCTCCACTGCTCGCCCGGTCTCCTCAGCGAGAGCCGGCAAGTCGTCGCCGTCGTAGACGACCTGAATCTCAACGACCTCGGGCGTCCGTGCCGCCTCGGCCCCCACCCCCTCGCGCGCGCGATCGAGGACGCCGAGGATGTCGATGGAATCCACTGACTGAGCGAAAGACAGGAGGATGGTTCGGGCCCCGGGAACCACCTCGATCGGCCCGTCGCCCTGCCACATCTCACGACCCCTGAGCCGCTCGGCGAGACGACCGGGATGCTCGTCATCGCACTCGAAGAGCACCGCTCGGTCGCCGTAAGGAAGGAGTGCGCCCATGGTTTGTCGATCAGGCCAGTCAGCAAAACGAATGGATGCCGACTCCCGACGACTCGAGCGCGCCGCGCAGCCCTCGAGCCAACTCCACCGCCCCCGGAGTGTCGGAGTGCACGCAAATAGATCGGACCGCCGGTCGCAACTCCGTCCCGTCGACCGCGGTAAGAGATCCCTCGTCGAGGAGACGGATCATTCGAGAGATCACCGTCTCGGCGTCGTGCAGCACGGATCCCGGCTGCGATCGCGCCACGAGATGCCCATCGGGTGTGTACGACCGGTCGGCGAACACTTCCTCGGCCTGTTCCAACCCAATGCGCTCGGCTTCGGCGAGAAGCTGCGATCCCGACGGGCCAAGGACGACGAGCGACGGGTCGTACTCGATCGCGGCCTCCACAACAGCGCGCGCCGAAACGCGGTCATCCCAGCAGGCGTGGTAGAGCGCGCCGTGCGGCTTGACGTACGCCACCTCGGTGCCGGCCACCTGGGCGAACGCGTCGAGGGCACCGAGCTGGTAGAGCACAATGTCCCTCAACTCTTCGGGCGGGATCGCCATGGCCCGTCGGCCGAAGCCGGGGAGATCCGGATACGAGACCTGCGCACCGATGCGCACCCCGCCGCGGGCCGCCGCCAGACAAGTTCGTCGTATCGTGCTCGGATCGCCGGCGTGGAAACCGCAGGCGACGTTCGCCGACGTCACGATCGACAGCAGCGACTCGTCGTCCCCGAGCGACCAAACGCCATATCCCTCTCCGAGGTCGGCGTTGAGATCGACAGCGGGCATCTCAGGCACCGAGGAGGTTGGCGACCTCATCGGAGGTCAGGCGGCGGAAGCACCGCCGGTCGTCACCGCGCTCGAGTGTCGCAACTTCGAGATCAGAGGCTGTCAACGACCGTTCGCCGCCGAGTGACGATGCACCGAGATTCACCGCCGCGCTGAGGTCAAGGCCCTCGGTGAATCCCTCCGTGAGTCGGGCGGTCACGGCGTCGGCGTCGCCGCCGAGTGCGCAGGCGTCGACATGGTCGACGACCGTGCCGTCGTACATGATGTGGAAGATCTGGTCGTCGCCACCGCCGTTTAGGCCCACCTCAGCCACGAGAATCTCAACCTCCATCGGCTTCATCCCATGGGTGAACGAATTGCCGAGGAGTTGCGCGTAGTCGTTCGCCAACGTGCGCGCGTCCACGTCGTCTCGCGAGTACTGATAGCCGGTGAGTTCCGCCTGACGGATTCCCGCGACTCTCAGTTGATCGAACTCGTTGTACTTGCCCACCCCGGCGAATGCGATCCTGTCGTAGATCTCGCTCACCTTGCGCAACGACTGTGAGGCGTTCTCGGCCACGATCACCACGCCCCCGGAATGCCGGAGCGCTACCAGCCCGCGGCCACGGGCGATGCCCTTGCGCGCGAAATCCGCGCGGTCCTTCATCGCCTGTTCTGGCGCGACGTAATACGGCATGCTCATGACGAGGACTCCCTTGCGCTCGCGACGATGCCGGTGAACACGGCCTCGAGTTCCTCGTCGGTCACACGGTTCCATCCCTCGCCGTCGATGACCGCGACGATGGGGAAGATCCCCCTCACCATGTCCGGTCCCCCGGTTGCCGAGTCGGCCTCGGCCGCCTCCCACAGCGAGCGGCACACGAGTGCGACCGACGAATCGCGGTCGAGTCTCGAGCGGAACCCCATCTTCATGACGGTGGCCGCATGCAGGCTGCCAGATCCTGTCGCGACGTGGTCGCGCTCTTCGTAGCGCCCGCCGAGGAGGTCGTAGTCCCACAGGCGCCCGGTCTCGCGGCGCTGGTCGTATCCGGCGAAAATTGGCACGACGCCCATGCCCTGCATCGCGCCGGGAAGGTTTGAGCGGACCAGCGAGGACAGTTGATTCGCCTTGCCCTCAAGACTGAGGGCCGTTCCCTGGACCTTCTCGTAGTACTCGAGTTGGACCTGGAAGAGCTTGATCATCTCGACCGCGGGGCCCGCCGCTCCAGCGATTGCCACGCCGCTGTGCGAGTCCGCCTGCACCACCTTCTCCATCGAGCGGTGCGAGATGAGGTGACCCGATGTGGCTCTCCGATCCCCACCCATGACAACTCCGCCGTCGAACCGAAGCGCGACGCAGGTCGTCGCGTGGGGAATGTCCTCGGCGCGAAGACCGGTGACGGATGGCTGGGCGACCCCTGTTCGGCTCAACAGCCGCGAGAAGTCGGTCCCTGGGTCGTCAGTGGAGTCGAAGACGGGGAGTGCCATCTCACTGCCCGCCCTTTTGCACGTAGGACTTCACGAATTCCTCAGCGTTCGACTCGAGCACCTCGTCGATCTCGTCCAAGAGATCGTCGAGCTCGGCCTTAAGACGCGTCCCGTCCTCGGAGCGAGCCGGGACCCCCTCATCGACCTCGGACGCCTCGTCGTCGCGTCGCTGGGGTTCACGGTGTGTTCGCTCGGCCATCTCGTCTCCTCAGCTTCGATCCGGACGGGCCCGTCGGCGCTCAGGATCCGAGACGCTCGAGGAGCTCGCTGACGGTTGAACTCTCGTCGATCACGTTAGCGACGAGGTCGGCGGTCCCGCGCAACGGTTCGGACATCTGAACGCGGCGCAGAGGGTCGCGGCCGAGGTCGAAGACCATCGAATCCCAGTTGGCTGCGACTACGGAATCCCCGAACTTGCCGAGGCACCTCCCCCGGAAGTAGGCGCGGGTGTCAGAGGGTGGTTCATCAACCGCTCGCGCCGCCTCGGCCTCCTCGACGATCTCATCGAGACCGGCGCGGGTGGCGAGACAGCGCTCGGGTCGGAGATCGTGATACTGCAGGTCGATCGCTCGCATCCGAGGGGAGCCCTCAGCGACCGAGTGCCGAGCTCCGTAGGCGTCGAGAATGCGCGCCTTCGCCACCCAGTCGACCCATCGGGCGGCGCGCCCGTCATCGGCACGAAGGGAGGACAGCACCTCGGCCCAGCGCTCGAGTACCTCCCGGCCCACCTCAACGCCCACCGACTCCAGGCCGTGCCGATCCGCCCAGGCACGAGCCTGCTCGAGGAGGGCCTCTTGTAAGTCGAGCGCGGTCAGGCGACGGCCGTCGTCAAGCAGGATCGTCGCACGAAGGGTCGGGTCGTGGCTGATCTGTCGCACAGCGGTCACCGGGTTCGCCGGCAACAAGTCATCCTTCAGTGCTCCGTCCTCGATCATGGCCAGGAGAATCGAGGTGGAACCAACTTTCAAGAAGGTGGAGACCTGCGACATGTTGGCGTCACCACAGATGACGTGAAGACGTCGGTAAACCAGAGGATCCGCGTGCGGCTCATCGCGCGTGTTCACGATGGGGCGTCGGATGGTGGTCTCGAGGCCGACCTGCTCCTCGAAGAAATCGGCGCGTTGCGAGATCTGGTACGGGACCGCGTCGGGCGACTGTCCTGGGAACTCCGAGCCGACCTTGCCGGCACCACAAATCACTTGGCGACTGATGAAATGAGCCATCACACCATTGACCACACGACCGAATGGCACCTCGCGGTCGACGAGGTAGTTCTCGTGGCAGCCATAGGAGTTGCCTTTGCCGTCGGAGTTGTTCTTGTGGATCACGATCTCGGCCCCGGAAGGCAGGTGACCGAGCGCCATCTCCACCGACCGGCGAACGATTCGCTCTCCAGCCACATCCCACAGCACCGCGTCTCGAGCCGTACGCACTTCGGGCGTCGACAACTCAGGGTGCGCGTGATCGACGTAGTACCTCGCGCCGTTGCGAAGGACGGTATTCACGAGCCGCGATTCAAGTTCGGGGTCGAGACCGCCGTCGAAAGCGGGCGGCTCCGGGTCGCGGGCGTCCGAGCTCGGGCGCTCGTGTTCGTAATCCCAACCTGGGCGCGGTCCGAGGCGGTCCGCGTAGGCGTTGACCAACAACGACGAGGCGGCTACCGGGTCGTTCTCGGCACCACGCACGAAGATGCCGTACTCGGTCTCGATGCCGCAGACCTTCGGTAGCGCCATCTGTCGACCTAGAGGTACTGACCGGTCGACGACCGCTCGATCGCCCGACCGCCTGCTCCCGATCGCTCGTCGTCGTTCATGAGCGTCCGGATGAATGTGATCCGCTCCCCCTTACGCCCGGAGATCTTCGCCCAGTCGTCCGGGTTCGTGGTGTTCGGAAGATCCTCGTGCTCTTTGAACTCCTGGCGAATCGAGCCGAGGAGGTCCTCGAGGGCGACACCGCGCTCACCACCGGCGATCACCCGCTTGATCGCGGATTTCTTCGCGCGTCGAACGATGTTCTCGATCATCGCTCCGGAGGCGAAGTCCTTGAAGTGCAGTTCCTCGCGATCGCCGTTCTGATAGGTCACCTCGAGGAACCGGTTCTCGGGGATATCGGCGTACATCGCCTCCACCGTCGCCGAGATGAGATCGGGAACGGAAACACCCTCAGCGATCGGGATCTCGTCGGTCAGATATCGCGCGAAGATCTCCCCTGCCGCCTCCGCGTCGGGTCGCTCGATTTTGATCTTCACGTCGAGTCGACCCGGACGCAGAATCGCGGGGTCGATGAGGTCCTCGCGGTTGGTCGCGCCGATCACGATCACGTTGCGAAGCCCTTCGACGCCGTCGATCTCAGCGAGGAGCTGGGGGACGATCGTCGACTCCATATCCGACGAGATGCCCGTGCCGCGCGTGCGGAACATCGAGTCCATCTCATCGAAAAACACGATGACCGGCCAGCCCTCCTCGCTCTTCTCACGAGCCCGCTGGAAGATCAGGCGGATTTGTCGCTCGGTCTCTCCGACGTACTTGTTGAGCAGTTCGGGACCTTTGATGTTGATGAAGTAGCTGCGGCCCTTACCTTCGCCTATCTGGGCGGCGACCTTGCGCGCCAGGCTGTTCGCAACCGCCTTCGCGATGAGGGTCTTGCCGCAGCCAGGAGGGCCGTACAACAAGATGCCCTTAGGCGCTGGGAGGCGGTGCTCGGCGAAGAGTTCTTGGTGAAGGAACGGAAGTTCGACCGCATCAGCGATCGCTTCGATCTGCGTGCCGAGTCCGCCGATGTCGTCGTAGCCGACGTCGGGAATCTCCTCCAACAGAAGTTCGTCAACCTCGGGGCGAGGAAGGACTTCAAGGACGACCGACGCCCTGGGATCGATCCGAACTCGATCGCCGAGACGGAGCCGCGTTCCCCGCAACGAGCCGGCCAGTTCGCAGACCCGTTCCTCATCACCGCGACCCGTCACGACGACGCGAACGCCGTCCTCGAGCAGATGCTGCAGGGTCGCGACCTCACCAACTGGATCGGAGCGACGGTGGCCGATAACTGCCGACGAGTCGTTCAGATACACCTCGTCGCCAGGCTCGATGTCGTCCATCTCGAGGGTCGGATCAACCTCGACGCGCATCTTGCGCCCCATCGAATGAATGTCGAGGGTGCCATCATCGTTTCGAGACGCAACGACCCCATACGGGCTCGGCGGGCGGGTCAACTTGTCGACCTCGTCACGCAAAGCGGCGATGTGCTCGCGCGACTCACGCAGCGTGTAAGAGAGTTTCTCGTTCTGAGCGGTCGCCGCAGCGAGCCGGCCCTTCGCCTCAAGGAGTCGATCCTCGAGCACCCGGAGACGTTGCGCTTCGGGACTTGGCGCGCCGTTCTGGGCGACGTCGGACGAGTCATCGCGTTCTTGATTCACCACGCACCTCCATTTCGGACCCTACACCGGGTCGTGTTCGGAGTCCCACGGAGCATCCTGCGTCCGGACGGAGGGTCCGTTAGGATGCGGGGGCCAGCTATCGGACCCCCACAAGGAGCCCCAACGACATGAAGGTCTGGATCGATCAGGATCTGTGCACGGGAGATGGACTCTGTGAAGAGATCGCCCCTGACGTCTTCACCCTCCTCGACGACGGCCTCGCCTACGTGAAGGAAGGCGACAAGATTTTCGCGACCGCGAAGGGCAACCCGCAGGGCGCCGACGGTCTCGCCGAGATCCCCGAGGGTCAACTCGACGGCGTGATCGAGTCCGCCGAGGAATGCCCCGGCGAGTGCATCTTCATCGAGCCCTGATCCCTCACTGAAGCTCAGCCGTCACGGGCGATGCGCTCGTTGGACCGGCCGAGGAATCGCGCCACGGTGAGAAAGCCGGTGTGCGCCACCATCCGGTGATCCGGTCGAACCGCTTGGCCCTCAACGTGCCAACCGCGGTGGAGGACTTCGATCGTGCGGTTCTCGATCCAACGTCCTCGGAGTGCCTCGCGGGTCTGTGAGGCTTGCATGATCGAAGGCGTATACGCGAGCAGTATCCCTCCCGGACGGAGCACCCGCTCCGCGTGGGGGACGACCTGCCATGGCTCGGGTAAATCGAGCACGATCCGGTCGAACGGCCCGAGTTCGGCGTCGATATCCGCGTACGAGTCCGCGATGTTGACGTGATATCGGTCGAGCGCCGCCTCACCGAGAAATGAGCGGACGTTCGTTCTCGCCCGATTGGCGAAGTCCTCACGCACCTCATAGCCAACGATTTCCGCTCCCGCCCGGAGCATCGCCGTCGACAGCGCCCCCGAACCGAGCCCGCTTTCGAAGACGCGCATGCCGGGACCGATGTCGGCCAACATCAGAATCGGCGCGAGATCCTTCGGGTAGATGACCTGTGCACCTCTCGGCATCTCGAGCACGAAATCCTCGAGGGTGGGCCGCAGCACCGTGTACTCGGCCGCCTTCGTGCTCTCCACCGTGACTCCCTCAGAGCGCCCGATGATCTCGGCGTGAGGAACGAAGCCCGCGTGGCTGTGGAACTCACCGCCCTCGCGCAACTCGACGAGATACCGGCGTCGTTTCACATCGAGTAGCAGAACGCGGTCGCCGATGGCGAAGACACGATCCGACATGGTCACTCCTCTCCCCACTGCGCGTCGAAGGCTCGACGGGCAGTCCGATTCAACACCATGCGAACGGGCACCGGCTCATGGGCGGACGCTGTGGACTCGAGACGACAGAACGCGCAGGGTGTCTCCGAGCTGGACGACGGGGCGCCACACGACGGGCAGGCCTCCGGCGCGCCTTGGCTTGCTGGCGTGGATCTGATGAGCGGAGCCATGCGGTCGAGGAACCCGAGGTAGAAGGACGCCTTCGTTCCCGGGGAACGCTCGTCCATCTCGTTCAAGGTCTCTTTGTACCCCGAGTGCCGGTTGCCGATAGCCATTGGACATTCCTCGACGACGTAGTCGATACCCCGTATGACGCACCAGGCGGCCATCTCCCGCTCGGTGAGCCGCGCGAGCGGTTTGACCTTGCGCGGGAAGCCGTGTCCGGCCTCGAGCACTGGGTACTGCCGGGTGAGGTAGTCGACATCCCACCGAATCGTGTTGCCGAGCAGTACCGCGGCCTCATCGTCGAGATTGTGTCCGGTCGCGAGGACGTCGTACCCGAGACGTGTCGTCTCACGGTCGAAAATGTGCCGCTTCGACAGGCCGCAGGCCGAACAGGGCACCCGGCGTGTGGCTCGAGCCGCGGTCGGGATGTCGAAGCCGTGCTCGTCTCGGAGGTCAACCGTGTGAAGTGTGAGCCCCCGCTCGGTCGCGAATGCGGAGGTGATGCGATGACTCTCCTCGCTGTACTCCCCGATTCCGAGTCCGATGTAGAGGCCGTCAGCGCGGTAGCCGAGTTCGACGAGCATGTCCCACAGCGCGAGAGAGTCCTTACCGCCACTCACCGCCACGAGGATCCGAGCCGAATCATCGAACATCGAGAAGTCCGAGATAGCCCGTTGGACCTGACGAACGCAGAGCTGCTGCAAATGAGTCGCGCAGAAGTTGGCGTTGTGACGCGGGAGGTCGACCACCGCCGCCTCACCGCACGACCGACACTTCGACACTCAGCCCCCCGAGATGACGGGTCGGATCTCGACGACGTCACCGTCCTCGAGCATGGTGTCGGAGGGAACGAGCGTGCCGTTGCGGATGATGAGGTGTCCTTCCCGGCTGAGTCCGAGGTCGTGGAGCACGGCATAGGCCGCCCTTCCCCCGGCCATCTCCACCTCGCGCCTCGGTTGGCGCAGGCGAACGATCACGCGGGCCGTCTCCGAGAGGTCCGAACGTCGAGGCCTTGGCCGCGGCGGAGTCGCTGCACCGTTACCTTCTCGGGACGACGACGCACCGCTCGGCCGACGAACCGACCGATGACGACAGTCCACCCAAGAAATCGCCAACCATGCTCCGCGCGCACCACGCCACGACGGACAGCGGTCCTCGCAAGTGTTCTCGGCGACGGCAGAGCCACGGCGCCAGTCAGACCCGTCGAATCTCGACGAAGGTGGTCCGTCGACGACCCACCCGACGTCCGAGCAGGTATGCGACGACAACCAACGCCACGCCAACTGCGGCGCCAACTGTGACGAGGGTCTGTCGACGATCGTCGATCGCGCCACGAAGGCCGTCTTGGAATCCTTGGAGCGTCTCCCGAAGGTCGTCTTTCGAGGTGTTGGTGTCGGTATCAGCTGCCATGGTCGTCCTCCCGGTCGGTACGAGCGAGGTGGTCGCGATTGATGCGCGTCAGGGTGACGACGAGGAGGGCGATCGCGAGGACGAGCACGATGAGATATGGCACCCACGACCACGACCAGTTGTCTCCAACAGCGTTCCATTCCGTCTGGATCGCTCGAAGCGCTCCGAGAAGAACGAGGAGAGCACCCGAACCAAGGAGCACAGCGCCAATCGCACCCCAGAGGACCCATCGACCCGCTCCACGCAACGGGCCGATCGTTTGATCCTTCGCGTAGGCGATGATCGTGTCGACGACCTCATTCACGCTCGGGTTCCGGCGCTCTGACATGCCCATATTCCTACCAGCCAGGGGAGGACATGCCCCCTGAGGGCGACCCGCTCACTCCTGTGAGAAGCGCAACACCGCCTCGAGGTCGTCCAACGCCTCACCGATCGCCACGGCTCGCTCCCCCGGATCGGCCAATCTCAACAGCCGCTGACGATCAACCTCGGCGATGGGAGCGATGGCTCCGGCCGCGAAGGTTGGGCATACCGCGGTTTCTCCCGGATGCTCAATCTCATGACCCGCGCGCCTCGCGAGGTCGACCGCGCGCGCGATCAGCGCCTCACCGTCGACGGGGATACTCGGCGGAACGTCGACGAGCCTGCGCACTCGTGCGACGGGATAGGGGTCGTCGGGCAACCACCCGACCACCTCGAAACGATCCGTGCCCACCGTGATCAAGGTGTATCGACCGTCTTCGAGCACACGGAGATCCAGAACACGGGCGAACGTACCGACCTCCGAGCGCGTCTCGCCTCCACCGCTCTCTCGACCACGTTCGATCAACACCACCCCGAACTCCATGTCGTCATCGCGCGCCAGAAGGTCACCGATCATGCGCCGATAGCGAGGCTCGAAGACATGGAGCGGCAGCACGGCACCGGGAAGCAGAGCGAGACCGAGAGGAAACATCGGTGTCGGGACCACGCCATGACCCTAGGTGTCCGACCGGTCATCGGCGGAACGGTGCAGTCAGGGAGACAGTTCTCCGATGGACAATCGGTCGACGGGCTCTGAGATGAGCCTAAGCGCGTCAGCGATCACCGAGGCTGAGCCCACGGCCGCGACCGGGGGGCGATCGTCGATGGCACCCAACACGTCGCCCGCGGCGGCGAACGGGACGTTCCCGTCAGGAAGCAAATCGCGGGCGCGCTCCCACGCGGCAAGCAACGCACCACAGGACACCCGATTCTCGGGACCGAGTCCGGAACCATCCGTCATCGCGACCCCAGCGGAGCCCCACGACGCCACCACATCGGCGATCGCCTCGACCCCGGCGATACGCGTCCCGCGCCCGGACACCCGGACCCCGATCTCCTTGAGGACGAACTCAGCGATATCCGCGTCGTCAGTGTTGAGCATGCCGGCCAGCACACGCGACAGTGGTTCACCACGAACTGTGGCGACCGGCGGCACGTCGGGCGGCATGGTTCCTGTTCTCGGGAAGCCTTCGACCACCACCCCGCGGGCGCGGAGAAGATCAACCAGCGTGCGAGCGGCGGCCTGAACAGGATCGAACGCCACGTTCCTCGGACTCGTCGAGAGGCGCCCTCGGTCGACGACCAGCGAGTCAACACGGCCCGCCTCAGTGAGGCTGACACTCGCCGGCCAGTCACTCGGCCGCAGGTCGTCGTCGTAACGGCTGCCATCGGCGACTACGTCACCCGCGATGCGCTCGACGCCGAGGAGAACCAAGGCGTCAGCTAATGCCTCCACGGGAGTCCACCAGTGAGGTACCGACCTCATGGCGTCGGCGAATGAGGAAGTCGCGAGCATCGGGTCTCCGCCTCCGATGATGTACAGGTCTCCGATCACTGGCCCCTCTAGGCCATCAGCGTGGAGGGAGGTCGAGAAGCGGTGATCCGCTCCAAGCACCTCGAGGGCGGCTGCCGCCACGATGATCCTTTGCAACGCCCCGGCATTCACTCCACCGTCGGCTTCCACACGGATACCCGGCTGTCCACCGACCGCCAGGCAGGCGCCCTCGGGCACCGAGTCGACGACTCCAGCGAGCCGCGCTGCACTCTCCTGCTCTTGGACTTCGGCGATCACGGCGGTGGGCACTCTGCGGAACGACAGGGCTTGCACCTCTGGGACGCCAACCACCGACGAGCCGTCGCCGGGTACGACCGACGGGACCGTCACCACTGGGATCGACCGCACCTCGTCGCGGGCCCAGTTCCACACGGCAGCAAGACCGAGAGCTGGGATGAGTGCGATGGTCACCACCGCCGCCGTTCGCGGCGCCCCCGACCGCCTCGCGCTCATTCCGGCCCCAGGAGGCTCACCCCGGGCCCGGTCGGGTGCGCTCCAAGCGCGTTGGCCAGCAGGTCCCAGAGCGGTCGGTACTCGCGCTGATCGTTAATGGTGGGCGCGTTCAGAACCAAGGCGAAGGTCAACCGTTCGCCGCTCGGCGCCGCGACTACCCCAGCGAGCGCCTTCACCGCCGGAGGATCTCTGTCGTAGGGGGGATTGCCGAGGGTTCCAGTCTTCGCGAAGAGGCGTCCCTCGACTGACGAGCCGACGAACGCGTCAGCGAGGGCTCCGGAGGCGCCAGCCACCGGAAGCGACTGCTCGAAGAAGTCGCGATCGCGGTCGATCGCGGCCACCAAGAGCTCACACGACACCTGATTCGAGGCCGCGAGGCCGCTCCCGTCGACCGGTGTGGCGACGCCACCGAGAGCGAGAACGTGATCGGACAGGGCGGCGACTCCCGCGGCGCGACTCCCCGAACCCGATGCGACCAACCCGATCTCCTTCAGGACCATCTCAGCCGTGTTGTTGTCGCTGTTCACCAACATCTCCCGTAATACCGACGGGAGGGTCATCGACGAAATCGTCGCCAGTGTCACCCCACCGGAGGATGCGCCTGGACGTGCCTCGCCGGCGATGCTGACTCCACGTTCGGCAAGCAGGCGCTGGAACTCGCGTGCAGCCGCCCGGGCGGGGTCCGAGCCGCGGTAGTCGTCACCGAGTACCCGCGCGTCGTTGACGAGGAGGGCGTCGATCGGGCCCGCTTCGATGCCCGCTATGCCCTCGGCCCACTCGGGGACGTACCACTCGTCGTCGTAGCGCGAGCCATCCCCGACAACTGCGCCGGTGACGGCACGCACACCGCGCGCGACCACCGCGTCAGCGAGGGAGTCGAGGGAGGTGGCGTTGAAAACAGGGAATCGGTCAAGGGACGACTCGGGATACCAGTCGGATGAGAGCAGCGGATCGCCTCCTCCAACGAGGGTGATGTCACCGTCGACAACGCCGTCGACCGGCTCGGCGCCAACCACCGTCGTCGTGAACGTGTGGGCATCACCGAGCACCCCGAGCGCGGCGGAGGCAACCAACACTTTCTGATTGCTCGCCGGAATGACCGAGGGCGCACCCGCGCTCAGCACCGGCACACCGTCGACCGAGACCGACAGGCAACTGGTTCCCGGCAATGAGTCGACGAGACCCGTGAGGCTTTGCGCCAGGACGTTCTGATTTGCACGACGCGACAGCACGGCCGCCTGACGTCTCAGCGTCAGCACGGCGCTCGCCGAAGTCGCGACCGGTGCTGGGTCGACGACGACCTCCACCGGGGTCGGCTCGCCACCGGCGCGGCCCGCCGCCCATGACGCGGTCGCGGCGAGGAGAAGCGTCGGAATCGCCGCGAGCACACCGAGGACCAGCACGGGACCCGGTCGACGGTCGCTCGTCACCGCGCGGCCAACCCCCGGAAGCGGGCGTACCGATACAGATGGCCAAGGGCGCGCGCGGCACGATCCCCTCCCGAGTAACACAGGCGGCCCGAGTCAACCACCGCGCGCACCGCGGCATTGTCGGGGTCGGCGGTCGCCAACTCAGTCGCAACGAGTACCGGCTTCGCGTGCAGATTCGAGAGTCGAGCAGCCTCCTCCGCGAATCGCCTGTCCTGCCGTTCGTGATAGTCGACGATGCGATCCAGTCCGTGGTCGGGGTGGAAGCCCCCCTCTCTCATCAAACGCGCCTGATTCGACTGGATGCCGATGCCCAGATACACGACCGCGTCGACGGCCTCGTGAGCGACGAGCAACTCGAGGACCTCAGGGATCGTGTCGCGGGTCTCACCCCCCGCGCAGTCGACGGGGTTGTTTCGACTCCAACGCGACGGCAAACGCTCATCGATGGCCGCCATCAGATCGGCGGGAAGTGTCGCCAACTCGAGATGGCGATCCTCGGCGATGGTGTCGGCGGTGAGCACTCCCCACCCGCCCGCGGTGGTGAGCACGGCCACCCGCGGCCCACGCGGTAGCGGTTGGGTCGCGAAGGTCGCTGCGGTCTCAAACGCCTCCTGCGCCGACTCGACTCGGGTCACCCCAAGCGCGTCGGCCACGCCGGCAAACACGCGATGGTTCGCGGCGAGGGCGCCGGTGTGGCTGGCGGCGGCTCGAGCACCACTCTCGGTGGCTCCGCCCTTCAGTAACACCATCGGCTTCTCAGCCGCCGCCCGTCGGAGCGCGTCCATGAGGAGCGGGCCATCCGTGATCCCCTCGAGATAGGCGAGACCGACGGTGGTCTCGTCGTCAGCGGCGAAGTAGGCGAGATAGTCACCGACACCGACATCGGCCGCGTTGCCCGCGGAGACGGCGCGTGAAACGCCGACCCCGGCAGCCCGAGCCAGATTCAGGAAGGTCGACACGAGATTGCCGGACTGCGAGGCGACACCGATACTCCCGCGTGGAGGCATGGGAGCGACGATCTGGGCGCACAGCGATGCGGGGGTCGACACGACGCCCTGACCATTCGGGCCAGCCAGCAGGATGCCGAGTTCGTTCGCTACTGCAACGAGTTGCCGCTGCGCTTCGGCGCCCTCGACGCCCGCCTCCCCGTAACCGGCCGAGGTGAGGAACGCCGCCCGAACGCCGATCGCAGCACACTCACGAAGGAGTTCGAGGTTCGCGGAAGCAGGCGTGCAGACCACGGCCAGGTCGAACTGACCCGGATCAAGCTCAGACACCGAGGCCACCGTCTCTACGCCGAGCACCTCCTCACGACCAAGATTCGTCGCCGCAACACGCCCGGTGTAGCCAGACGCGAGGATGTTGTGAAGTGCGACGAAGCCGAACTTGCCCGGGTGAGTGGACGCCCCGGTCACCACGACCCCCTTCGGGTCGAATAACGCGTCGAATCCGGACCGGGCCTGAGCCCTCTCCCCTGGTGAAGCCTCGGGCTCCGACGACATCGATCCGATCTCGATCAGCGCGTCGACCGCCACGGCGCGACCCTCAGGGGTGACGATCATGGGATTGATGTCGACACTCGCCACCTCGGGGTGCTCGATCGCGAGGCGCCCGAGGCCAACGAGCGTCTCCGCGAGCAACTGGCGATCCACCGCCTGTTCCCCCCTGAAGGCTCCCAACAGGGCTTGGGATTCGAGCGCGTCGATCTGGCGTTGCGCTTCAGCGAGGTCGAGCGGAGCCGGTCGGAACACGACGTCTCCGACCGCCTCCGCGAGCACGCCGCCAAGGCCGAGCATCACCATTGGTCCGAACGTCGGATCTCGCACCACTCCAGCGATGAGCTCGCGGTTTCCTCGGATCATCGGTGCCACGAGCAGTGCGACGGGCCCGTCGTCGGGTCGAGCGGCGGCCAGAAGTTCTCGCGCCGCCACCGCGACCGATGTCTCGTCCCCAAGGTTGAGTCGCACAAGTCCGCGTTCGCTCTTATGGGCGATCGTGTCGCCCACCAGTTTCATCACGACTGGGAGACCGATGAGGCGAGACGCTTCCACGGCCGCCTCGGGCTGGTCGACGACCCGCTCATCGGCTACCGGAACGCCGTAGTTGCGGACGAACGACTTGGAATCGGCCTCGGAGAGGGTTCGTCCCGGGGAGGTCACAACATCACCGTACTCAGCGAGGTTGGCCACCGACCGGCAGCTTGGCGTCGCCTCAGGGGTCGTGGCGAACGCCGAGGGCGGAGGCGAAGAGATCGATCACGTGATCGGCTCGACGCTTCAACTCGTCGGAGCTGAATGGATCGCTATCGAGCAGGCCCTCAAGAAGCGCAGCATCGGAGAAGTACGAGAGCAGCGCGCCGTAGCCGGAGATCATCAAGTGCCGTGCGTCATGTTGGGCGAACGTCCCGGCCGCCATCTCCCGTTCGAAGTACTCAGCGGCCAGGTCGAACATCGGTCGGAGCACGCCGGCAAGATCGATCACGAGATGGTTGCCACCGTCGATGGCCGCGCGACGGACCAGGCGCACGTAGTCGGGGTTGTCAGCGAAGTAGTCGAAGCCCGCCCGGAGCACCGCCTCCACCTTCGCCCAACCTCGGTGGTCGACGGCGGCAGCGGACTCAACGCGCTCAAGCCAATCGGAGAGCAGTCGTTCGAAGACCTCCTGGTAGAGCACCTCTTTCGACGGGAAGTGGTGAAGCAGGCTCGGCCGCCTGATTCCGACACCGGCGGCGATGTCGTTCAGCGAGGTGCCCTCGTAACCCCATTCGGCGAAGCACCTGACTGCTTCGTCGAGAATGAGCGACCGAGTGGTCGCCGCGGGGTGGCGCGACACGGCGACAATCTAACGGCGCCCACCTACCTACCGACCAGTAGGTAGGACTGCTATGGTCGCGACGTGCTCCTCACATCGTCCGGGCTGCTCATCCAACTCCTGGTCGGCGTTTCCGCGGGATTGGCCGTCACCACACTCGCCAACGTGTGCACCACGGTGTATTTGCATCGCGGCGTCGCGCATCGCGCGATCAAGTTCCGACGCCCCGCCGATCTCGCGTTCCGGGTCACCCTCTGGCTCTCCACCGGAATCCGCGTACGGCAGTGGGTGGCGGTGCATCGCAAGCACCACGCGCACACGGACACTCCTGAGGACCCGCACTCACCCGCCGTCCATGGATGGTGGGCGGTGCAACGAGGCAACTACCGGATGTATCGCCGTGCTGCCCGCGACACAGAACTCGTCGCGAAGTACGCCCGCGACCTGCCCCCAACGGCTTTCGATCGGCGGGTGCTCGACCGACCGATGCTCGGGCTGGGTCTCGGGGTCGCGACGCTCGTCGTGGTGCTCGGTCCGATAGCAGCTGTCGTCGCCGCAGCCGTGCACATCAACTACTACTTGGCCGCCTCAGCGGCCGTTAACGCCATCGGCCATCACTTTGGCCGACGGCCGTATGCGAACAGCGCCACCAATCTGCAATGGCTCGCCTTGCTGACCGCAGGAGAGGGGCTGCACAACAACCATCACGCCGCACCTACCTCGGCAAAACTCTCCCACCGTTGGTACGAGATCGATCCGGGATGGTGGGTTGTTCGAGCGCTGACCCTGCTCGGGCTCGCGCGGGTGCGCCTCGATCCGAGACGCACCCGACTCGCTCAGTTCGGCGGGTAGACGCCCATCTGGCGACCCTTGTCGGTCTGCCAGAAGATGTCAGCGATCTCGTCGATGTAGGCGACGAGCTGCTCGCCGACGGCGGGGTCCATCGACTTTTTGGCCTCGCCAGCCTGGTGGGTGGCCTTCCAGAAGAGATCGTGGAGTTGCGGGAACTGCTCGAAGTGAGCAGGAGCGAAGAAGTCGGCCCACAGCACCATGAGGTGATGCTTCGCCTCCTCGGCGCGCTGCTCCTTGATGAGGACGCAACGCTGCCGGAACGCCTCGTCATCGGACTCGTGGTACTTCTGAGCGGTCTTGACGACGCTCAGCGCCTCGATCTTGGCCTGCGCCGGGTCGTAGACCCCGCAGTAGAGGTCGCAGTGTGCGTGCGCGACGGTGGCGGAGCTGAAGAGTCGTGAGAGCATTGGATCTCCTCGGACGGGCGCGGACGAGCCGCGCGGTGGGTTGGCCGGGCTGACACTACCCTCCGCCCGATGCCGCCGCACGGTCGACCACGAAGGCTTTCCGTCCTGCGACGGTTCACCGTCGCCGACATCTCGATGGAACCCACCCTTCACCCCGGCCAAGGGCTCATCGGGCTACGAGGCATCCCCGCCCGCGTGGGCCAGCTCCGTTGCGCGCGCCAACCAGGCGAGGATCGCTGGGTCGTCAAAAGGGTGGCCGCGGTCGATGGCGATCGAATGGAACTCGCCAGCGACAACCCCGAGAACGCAGTCGACTCCCGGCACTTCGGCTCCGTCGAGGTTGCCGGGAGCTACCTGGTGATCGTTCGCGTTCCCCTCCGGTTGATGTGACCGATCCGTGCGTGACGCCCTAGCGTCTCGCCATGGCCGTCTACCTGTGCCACGAACAACCCGACCTGCTCGAGCATGAGGCAGTCGTCGTCGAATCGCGACCGGGCGCCGTGCTTCTGAATCACAGCGCCCTCCATCCCGGCGGCGGCGGTCAGCTCGGCGACACAGCACTACTCGGAACCCTGTCCGGCCAACGACGGATCACCGGAATCGAGATCGACTCGGAGGGACGCTGGTGGCACCTTCTCGATGATCCGATGGCACAGATCGATGGAGAGGTCTTGGTGAGCGTCGACGGCGAACGTCGCCGCCGGATCGCGGCCCTGCACACCATGAGCCACGTGCTCAACGCCCTCGTGTTCGACGAGTTCGACGGAACCTTGGTGACGGGCGCGCAGATCAACGACGACGGGACTGGACGGATGGACTTCGATCTCAGCGAGGTCGACAACGACCGTCTTCGCGCCCTCGCCGATCCCCTCAACATGATCATCGCCAACGGTGTGAACGTCGCCACCGACTACGTCTCCGCCGATGAGTCGGCTTCGACAGCCGGACTCGTCCGGAGTCTCTCCGTCGCTCCGCCGCCAACCCCGGACGGACAACTTCGCGTGGTCATCGTGGAGGGCATCGACCGTCAGGCCTGCGGCGGCACGCACCTCACGAACACCGCGCAGTCGCCTCCCCTGTCTATCGACAAGATCGAGAACAAGGGGCGTCGGAATCGCCGTATTCGGTTCAGCGCCGCGGGCCCATTCCCCCACTGAGAACCGAATTTTCGACCCCTACCGTAGGGTTCACTCCATGCAGGTGATCTCAGCCTTGTTCGTGGAGGAGTTCAACATGCGTCAGGTTGATGGACCCTCGACCCGACTCGATCTCTCCGGCGTGATGTTCTCCCTCGTTACGCCGTCCCCTCCCCCGGTCACGATCGAGCCCCACCTGGTCGCGCTCATCCACTGCCCTCCCGAGGAAGGCGGATCGGGGGTCTTCGAAGTGATCGTCACCGCCGACTCCAATCCGAACGCCGAGGCTGAGCAGATCGCGCGGAACGTCAGTCCCTTCCAGGTTGAGCCCGGCAAGTTCACCTATCGACTGGTTCGCGCGGAGATCGCGTTCGACGACTTCACGACGGTCTACGCCCACTGCCGAATCGATCGCGGGTCGTGGACCACGGTGCCACTCACGCTGCTTCCTGCCGCCTGATTCCACTCCCTCGCCGACGTCGGGGTCACGGTTAGTGTCAACGCCGTGCTGAACGACGAACCGCCGCCGCTCGGCGAGGACCTCGACCGACTGGCCGTCGCCGTGATCCGGGGGCTCGCAATGGACGCTCCGCTCGCCGCGAACAGCGGGCATCAGGGCACCGCGATGGCCCTCGCTCCTCTCGCCCACGTGCTCTACAGCCGAGTCATGAAGTTCGACCCGGCCGATCCCCATTGGACCGACCGCGACCGCTTCATCCTTTCTGCGGGTCACGCCTCGATTCTCCAATACAGCCTGCTCATGCTGAGTGGCCTCGGGCTCGAACTCGACGACCTCCGCGCTTTTCGCTCACTCGGTTCGTCGACCCCGGGCCACCCGGAGACGGGCCACACGCCAGGGGTCGAGGTCACCACCGGCCCGCTCGGCCAAGGCTTCGCCAACGCTGTCGGAATGGCGCTCGCCGAGCGCCTCCAGAGGGAGCGCTTCGGCATTGGGGCGGTCTCGCACCACACCTGGGTGATCGCGGGCGACGGCTGCTTGATGGAGGGCGTGAGCCACGAGGCGGCCTCACTCGCCGGCCATCTCGGTCTCGATCGACTGATCTGTGTATTCGACGACAATCGAATCACAATCGACGGCGGCACCGCTCTCGCCTGCGATGACGACGTGAGCGCCCGGTTCAACGCCTACGGGTGGAGGGTGATCGAACTCGGCGACATCGGCGAGGACCTCGACGCGCTTGAGTCGGCGCTCCTTGCCGCCCGTGACGGCGATGGTCGACCCACCCTGCTCGTACTGCGGACCCACATCGGCTTCCCCTCGCCCGACCACACCGACAGCCACGCGGCACACGGTTTGGCGTTCGGCGCTGAGGACGTCACACGCACCAAAGCGGTGCTCGGTATCCCCGACGAGCCGTTCCACGTGCCGACCGAACTGGTCGAGGCCTACCGAGCGCATACGTCAGCTCGGGCCGCGGTGAGCCGTGCGGCCTGGGAGTCGTCGAGCGCCGCTGCGCGCGCCACACCTGAATGGTCCGCGACCTTCCAACCCTCCGTCGAGGCCCTGTCCCCTGCGCTGCCGACATGGGAGCGAGGAGCACGGGTCGCCACTCGCAAAGCGATCCAGGTGACCTTGGATGCCACGTCGGATCTTCTTCCTGGTCTCGTCGCCGGATCGGCTGACCTCACCGGAAACACGGGCACGAAAGTCGCCGGTCTCGAGGTGCAGTCGGTCGCTGTTCCGACCGGTCGACAGGTGCATTACGGAGTTCGGGAACACGCGATGGGCTCGGCGATGGTCGGACTCGCCCTCCATGGTGGCGCGCTGCCCATTGGAGGCACCTTCTTGGTGTTTCTGGACTACATGCGTCCGCCCGTTCGCTTAGCCGCCCTTTCCGGCGCCCGATGCGTCTTCGTGTTCAGCCATGACTCCGTCGCGGTCGGAGAAGACGGACCGACCCATCAGCCGGTCGAGCACCTCGCCACGCTTCGCGCGGTTCCCGGCCTTCACGTCATCCGCCCGGCCGACGCGAATGAGACCTCCGCAGCCTGGGCCGACGCCGTCGCGCACGACGGCCCCACCGTGCTTGTGCTGTCGAGGCAAGACGTCGAGGTGGTGACCGATGGTTCCGCTGTGTGCACCGGGGCCGCGACGGTTGTCGACCGCCCCTCGCCCCAACTGGTCATCGTCGGAACCGGAGCCGAGGTCAGCCTCGCTGTTCAAGCGGCAGAGCGTCTCCACGAGGGCGGCGTCAGCGCGCGAGTGGTGTCCATGCCCTCGTGGGACCGGTTTCGCGCCCAGCCACCCGAGGCGATCTCCGCGGTTCTACCCGCCGGTGTCCCGGTGCTTTCCGTCGAGGCCGCCAGCACCTTCGGCTGGTCCGAGTGGGCGGACAGGAGCATCGGCATCGACTCCTTTGGTGTCAGCGCACCCGGTGGTGTCGCTCTCCAGTACCTCGGGATCTCCGTCGACGCGGTGGTCGCGGCAGCCCGAGACATGGTGGGAGCGTCCTGATGGCTGATCTCACCCGTCTTCATTCCGAACTCGGCCAAAGCATCTGGCTCGACAACCTCAGCCGCGCCATGTTGGTGCGCGGTGAACTCGACGCGTGGATCGCTCGCGGTGTCCGTGGGCTCACCTCCAACCCGACGATCTTCGCGAAGGCCATCGGCGGCTCCGACGACTACGACGGCCAGTTCTCGCGGCTCATCGCCGATGGTCTAGATACCGAGGGCGCGTACTGGGTGATGGTCGTCGACGATATTCGAGCCGCGTGCGATGCGTTCTCCGACCTGTACGAGTCCTCCGATCGTACCGACGGCTTCGTGTCGGTTGAGGTCTCTCCCGCCTTGGCCCACGACGGTCCCGGCACCCTCGAGGCGGCACGTGACCTCGCGACCAAGGTCGACCGTCAGAACGTGATGATCAAGATTCCCGCCACGGTGGAGTGCCTGAGTTCGATTCGCGGAGCGATCTGCGCCGGGATCTCTGTGAACACGACCTTGATTTTCGGCATCGAGCGGTACGCCGCCGTCGCCGAGGCGTACATCTCTGGGCTCGAAGATCGAGTCGCCGATGGAGCGGTTGACCTGTCCGATGTCGCTGGGGTCGCCAGTTTCTTCATCTCGCGAGTCGATACCGAGATCGATCGGCGACTCGGCGTCGATTCAGATCTTCGTGGAGCAGCCGCGCTCACCCAAGGTCGCCTCGCCTATCGCCGGTATCAGGAACTGTTCTCCGGCGAGCGGTGGGCCCGCCTTGCCGCTCTCGGTGCGCGGCCACAACGGCCGCTTTGGGCGAGCACCGGCACAAAGGATCCCGCCTATTCCGACGTCTGCTACGTGGACGGCCTGATCGGGCCCGACACCGTCAACACCGTGCCCGAAGCGACCCTTGAGGCGTTCCTTGACCACGGCACCCTCGAACGCACGGTTGATCGCGACACCGCGGCCGATGATCGTTTGTTGGCCGCCCTCGATGCCGCCGGCATCGACCTTGTCGAGGTGGCCGATCTACTCGAAGCCGAGGGGCTCGCCTCATTCGCCACGAGTTTCGATGACCTGATCGCTGCACTCGAGGCCAAAGCCGTAGCGCTGCGGTGAGTGTCCCACCAGTTGACTCCCTGATCGAGACAGCACTCGATCAACTCGACGGGGCGAACCCCCCGATCGATCGCAAGGTCGCTCGTTCCCTCTTGACCGAAGCCCTCGGCCTGCTCGGTGATGGTCCGCATCCGCTCGACCTCAAGATCGCCGCGAACGCGCTCAAGGAGATGCGTGAGGCCTACGAGATGTTCGCTCCGTTTCGGGATCGGAGAAAGGTCACCATCTTCGGCTCGGCGCGCACCGGCCCCGATGATCCGGTGTACCAGCAGACGGCACGCGTCGCGGCCGAGCTCGCCCGACGAGGCTGGATGGTCGTCACAGGTGCCGGACCGGGGATCATGCAGGCAGGTATGGAAGGGGCCGGGCGCGAGGCGAGTATCGGCGTGTCGATTCGCCTGCCCTTCGAGACGGGTGCGAATCCGGTGATCGCTGGTGACGCCAAGTACGTGAGCATGAAATACTTCTTCACCCGAAAACTCATGCTGATCAAGGAGTCGGTCGGCTTCGTCTGCCTTCCCGGTGGATTCGGCACCCTCGACGAAACCTTCGAACTCTTGACGCTGACCCAGACCGGGAAAGGCGTACCAGTGCCGATCGTCCTACTCGACACCCCCGACGACCCGTATTGGGAGGCGGTCGACACCTTCATCCGCGATCACCTCGTCGCCCGCTCGATGGTCGACCCAGACGACGTCTCGCTCTATCGGATTCGACACGACGCCGAGGGAGTCGCTGCGGAACTTGAGAGCTTCTACGCGAACTTTCACAGCATCCGATTCGTTGGTGACCGCCTGATCATCCGGCTCAGGGATCTCCCCAGCCCGGCCCGCCTCGACGACCTCCGCCAGCAGTTCGCCGCGCTCTCGCGAGGTGGGGTGATCGAGGCGGTCGAGCCAACCGCAGCCGAAGTCGCCGACGGTGACCACCTCTCGCTCGCGCGACTCTCTGTCGATTACGACGCCCGTCATGCCGCGGGCCTCCGCCTACTCATCGACCGACTCAACGCGGCCTGAGCGCGTTCACGCTGCTTGGGATCGGAGGAGGCTCACCGCCTTCTCGATCGAACGGCGCACCTTCTGCAACTCCCGATCAAGCCTGGGGCGATCCGCGCCATCAGCACTTGCGCGCCGCAACAGGTCGAACATGACGTCGTCGAGTTCAGATGCGACGTCAACGAGGCGCTCGGCCAAGGTGTCGAGACGCGAGGCGATCGCGGGATCGATCCGGTCCTCCATCGGCCTCCATCGTAGGCTCGCGGCATGAGCGCCGAGCCGAACGAGGGTAAGTGGAGCGCGAGAATTGGCGCGCTCCGCGACGCGACGCCGCTTCTGCGGGAGGCGAGCGCACGAGCCGAACGGTTGAAGCGCCTCGAGGATCACCTTCGGGAGCACGAAGCCGAATACGCCGCGGCGCTGAACGCCGATCTCGGCAAGAGCGAAACAGAGGCGTGGCTGACTGAAATCGGATTCATCATCGGGCAATCTCGTTACGCCCGCCGTCATCTGCGCGAGTGGATGCGTCCGCGCCGGGTCTCACTCCCGGCTGTCGCTCGGCCCGGTCGTGGCCGGGTCGTGCCGACCCCGCTCGGGGTGGTGTGTGTTATCGCCCCGTGGAATTATCCGCTCCACCTCGCGCTGGCACCGGTCGTCGCCGCCGTCGCCGCCGGCAACACGGTGGTGGTCAAACCCTCCGAACTCGCTCCGCGCACGGCCGATCTGATTGCGTCGCATCTTCCGACCGTGCTCGGCACCGATATTTGCGAGGTGGTCACCGGCGGCGCCGAAATCACCTCGGCGCTGCTTCAGGAACGTTTCGACCACATCTTCTACACCGGAGGCGGACGGGTCGGACGGATCGTCATGGAGGCCGCCTCGAGGCACCTCACTCCCGTCACCCTCGAGCTCGGCGGCCGCAGTCCGGCGATCGTCTGCGCTGACGCCGATCTGTCGGTGTCGGCCCGGCGAATCGTGTGGGGCAAATTCGTTAACGCCGGTCAGACCTGCGTAGCTCCCGACCACGTTCTCGTGGAGCGCGAGGTCGCGGATCGCCTGATCTCGCTCATCGGCGATGAGATCGAAGCCGCCTTCGGTGCGGATGCCTCGACGAGCCCCGATTACGGACGAATCGTCAATACCCATCACGTCGATCGGCTCACGGCCCTCATCCGCGATTCCGGTGCTTCGGCGGTCATCGGCGGACAGGTGGATCGTGACGCGCGCTACATCGCGCCGACGGTGCTGGTCGAGCCCGACGCCTCCTCATCGGTGCTCGCCGATGAGATCTTCGGACCGGTACTGCCGATCGTCGTGGTCGAGGATCTCGATGCTGAGTTGACAATGTTGACCAAGGGCCCCACTCCGCTCGCGCTGTACGTGTTCACCGGTTCCGATGAACGAGCGCGGAAGGTGCTCGAGTTGGTACCGAGTGGTGGCGCGGTCGTCAACCACACGCTGCTGCACCTGGCCGTGCATGAGCTCCCCTTCGGAGGTAAAGGCGAGAGCGGACACGGCTCGTATCACGGCCGCGCGGGCTTTGACCGTCTGAGCCATCTTCGCTCGGTGCTCCAGCGCCCGACGCGCCCGGATCCGCGAATTGCCTATCCGCCGTACGGGCGAGTCGCTCAACGACTTCTTCGACGACTCACCGGCTAGGCGCTCGTCCAAGGAGGACCAGTGCCATCTCGCCAAAACGCGAGGCGTCGTCGGCCCTCGGCGGCCCGTTCGGCGTCACCGCGACCGGCCCGCACCGCCATCAGCGTGGCCGCGAGGTCGCGAAGATCGCCGAGAGCACGCAGACGACGGACGTCGACCTCCCTGTCGTAACCGCGTTCGAACGAATCGAACCACGCCGCGTCGCCACCCCAGTTCCTCGACCAGACCGACAACGGGGCGAGATCCCACTCGCGGGGGGCCAAGCACATGAGGTCCCAGTCCACGAGGAGAGGCCCGCTCAGATCGACGACGACGTTGCCGGGATGAACATCACCGTGACAAAGAACGAGGTCCTCATCGCGCCAATCATCCCAACCCGAATGCCCGTCGAGGACCCGCTCGATTGACGACAGCGCCCGAGCATCGATCTCGCCGGCGCACTCCGCGAGAAGTGATTCGAAGTTCCACCAAGGGAACCGGCGTGGGTCGGCGATCGGGTGATCGCTCGGCACCACCTCGGCCGGAGACACACGGTGCAGACGCGCGACCGCTCGGCCGACCGACTCCCAATCAACCGAGCCAGCGCCGGTGGCGCGCCGCCAGGCTGTGACGACCAGATCCCCATCAGCGAGCGTTTCCTGACGGGCTGGCTGTGGAACCGCGATCTCGAGGGCTGCGAGCCGCGCGGCGAGATCGAGTTGGGACTCACCGCGACCGTTGACGTGACCGATCCGCACGATGACCTCGCCCGCCACATAGACGCGGTTCATCGACGAGCGGAGCAGTGTTGGCTCTGGAAGACCCCAGTGAGCCGCCGAGGATCGAGCGAGAAGGTCCGCTCGATCGGCGTCGGCCACGGGACGGTCGACGTAGGGGCGCTCCCAGCGAGCCGGGATCATCGTCTCAGTCGCGCTCTGAGCGCATCACAACAACTCGACCGGGCTCCACGGGGGCGCCGTCGACGAGCAGCGTCTCATCCTCGGCGAGTCGCCCGTCGATTGGATCCACCCGACGTTCCAACCGAGCGCGAAGCTCCCGCTCCCGGTTCGCCATGGCCAGCCGACCCTCGCGCACCGCACCTGCGACGGTGTCGACACCCTGCTCGGCTCGCCGTCGAAGCCGTTCAGCCGCGTGCACGGGAGACAGGCGACGAGCTGTGCGAACCACCCGTCGACGAGCGGAGCGAGCTGCGCCGATACCGGTCACGACACCGGCGACGAACCAGGTCAACCGCTTGATCATGCTCTCCGCCTCTTCGACTCACCAGAGACCAGCTCGAAGCGCTCACCACCCGTTCGCAGTCGATCCACCGCGCGCTTCACACCGGTCACCACACCGACCCCCTTGATCACCGGGGTGGCGAACACGCGCCGAGCTGCCCCTCCGCTGCGACCCACGGCTGATGAAATGGCCTCGGCGGAGCCGAGCACCCGATCGAAGCGAACGAGATCCTCACGGGCCGCTCCAACAGCGTCTCGCGCTTGGTCGGTACTGACGCGAAGCTCGCTGATCATCCGGTTCGACTGGTCGCGAAGCTCTCGCACCTCGATGCGCAGGGCCGCCAACGCGTCAAGCACCCGAACGAGCGCGACAGCGAGCGCGGCGAGGCCGATCGCGCAGAGCACGATCGCGGCCACCAACACCACTTCACCGGTCGTCATCGTCACTCCACCTCCTCGGATCCTCCGCTCGAACCGCGCCGACGGTACCAGCCATGATCGGCGAGTTCATCGGGCAGATAACGCTGTTGCGCCGCCTTCGCCGGATCGTCGTGGGGCGAGACATAGCCAGATCCATGCCCGATCTCGGCGGCACCGGAATAGTGCGCATCCCGGAGATGTGCGGGCACCTCACCAACTGAGCCGGCCCGGACGTCGGCCCGCGCGCCCCAGATCGCTCTCGAGACCGCGGCGCTCTTCGGTGCTCGAGCCACGGCGATCGCTGCCTGGGCAAGATTGAGTTGCGCCTCCGGTAATCCGACGAACTCCAGAGCACGAGCGGCTGCCACCGCAACACCGAGCACGGAGTCATCGGCATCGCCCACATCCTCACTCGCGGCGATCACGATTCGACGGGCGATGAATCGCGCGTCCTCCCCCGCCTCGAGCATGCGAGCCAGCCAGTAGACGGCCGCATCGGGGTCCGAGCCACGCATCGACTTGATAAACGCGCTGATGACGTCGTAGTGGTCATCGCGGCCGTAGCGAAGGGCGCTCGTTCCAAGGGCCGCTTCCACGTGTTCAAGTCCGACGGACTCCGACCCCGCGAGCGCGCACGCAACCTCGAGAGCCGTGAGCACTTGGCGTCCGTCGCCGCCGGCGCGATCGACTAGCAGGTTGACCGCCTCATCAGATGCCGTCGCGCCCTCGGCCGCGAGCCCGCGCACCACCAGAATCTGGATGTCATCTCGACCGAGTGGTTCGAGTCGAAAGAGCGTTGACCGACTCCGCAGAGGGGCATTGACCTCGAAGAACGGATTCTCGGTCGTAGCGCCGATCAGCGTCAGGGTCCCGTCCTCTACCGCGGGAAGCAAGGCGTCCTGCTGCGATTTGGAGAACCGGTGGATCTCGTCCAGGAAGAGGATCGTCCCCCGATCCTGCTCACCGAGCAGTGACGTCGCCCGGGCGATGGTCGAGCGCACATCTGCGACCCCGGCGGTAACCGCCGACAGTTGCTCGAACGCCCGCGATGTCGAGCCCGCGATCGCCAACGCGAGGGTGGTCTTGCCGGTTCCCGGGGGTCCCCAGAGAATGGCCGAGGTGAGCCGATCCTGCTCGACCAGACGTCGCAACGGCCGTCCCGGACCAACGAGGTGCGTCTGGCCGACCACGTCGTCGATGGTCTTCGGGCGAAGCCTCGCTGCGAGGGGCGCCTTGGACCTCAGCCGGTCGCGAGCCGCCGCGCTGAACAGGTCAGTGTGGTCCACGCAACATCTCCTCGTAGCCCGGCCTGCGGAATGGGGCCACCACCTCGATGAGGTCCTCCGCGGTCATCCATGTCCAGGCGGAGAACTCCACGCCATCAGGGGTTGGTTCAACCAAGTCATCCACCACATCGAAGTAGAACCACCGGTGCGCTTGGCCGAGTCGGCCCGGACGCTGGTGCTCGGCCGGGAGCTCATAGACCGTCCAACTCGACGAGGAACCCGTGCAGCGAACCATGTCCGACCGAAGCCCAGTCTCTTCGGAGAGCTCACGCCAAGCCGCCTGCTCGGGGCTCTCGTCATTGTCGATCCCGCCTTGCGGGAGTTGCCAGGCACCGGGTACATCGACGCGCTCGAAAGCAAGCACCTGCCCATCACCTCGCCGGATCACGAGGATCACCCCTGCTCGAAAATGGGGACCCGCCACGCGATCAGGGTATTCGGCGCCGGATCGGAAGCTTGTCTCGTCAGCGACCGAGTTGGCGGAGGCGGCTCCGCACATCGACGAAGTCGTCGTCATGGGACAGGATTCGCTCGAACCAACGGCGCGCCGCGATCACATCGCCAGCACGATCGTGAAGGTCAGCCAGGACGTACCACTGGCGCAGATGGTGGTCTCGAACCCGCTTCGGTCGGGTGGTAGCGGGCTCCATCAGAGCGATGGCCCCTCCGAGGTCGCCACTGTCCGCCAACGAGCCGGCAGCCACGATTCGGCCCTCGGCCATGATCTCGTGTGCGGGGGACATGCTCTTTAATTCATTCCACACGGACGCGACCTCACGATGACGACCGAGCGCTCGGAGGCAATCCATGAGCACGGGCAGGGTGGAGGGCTCCGGTCGCAGGTTCTGGGAGCGTTCAAGCGCGGCGGCGGCGGGCCGCCAGTTGCCCATCCGATAGTTCGCGAGGCCAATGATCTCGTGGACTGCCGCCACTGAACTGAGTTCCCGGACCAGAGCATTGGCCATACGTCGCGCATCACCGAACCGCTCTCGCTCGAGCGCTTCGTAGGCGTTCAGTAGGCGTTCCCGAAGACGAGCGGAGCGCTGGCCGCCACCGCTCGCGCTGTCGACCTCGGCAACGAGGTTGGGTGAGAGATCCGATGGAGCGCGCCGACGTTCCGCGCGCTCTACCGCGGCGACGGCCTCCTCCCGAACCGGGCCCTCGTCAATCCACTCTGCCTGCGGCTCCGGTGGGGAGTCTTGGCCGATTCCACCCTTACGTCGGAACCCGCCACCGCGAGCGCGTACCTCAGCGGCCCGGCGCTCCGCCTCGTTGCGCGGCTCCCGAGCAGGAAGACGGCGATCCGCGCCTGCCCCCCGTCCGCCACCATCCGGACGCCCAGCTCTTGGCGGCCCCGAGCGCCCGCCGCCTCCGGGACGTCCGGCGCCACGTGGACCAGCGCCACCTCGACTCGCTCCGCCCCGACCGGATGCGGCGCGACCTGCTCCCCCACGACCTGCTGCACCACGGCTCGGACCGCCACCGCGACTCTCACCACCGAGACGACTGTCGCCATCCCCGCGACCGCGACCAGACGGGCGCGGATTTGCGCCACGACCCACCGAAGCTCGGCCGGTGCCAGATCGCTCGCCTCCACCATCTCGTCGACCAGCAGTCCCACGAGAACCACCTGAGGAGGCTGAACCCGCTCCACGACTAGGGCCTCCCCGGCGACCGCCGCGGGCGGCACCGCCGGACGTGCCCCGTCCAGGTTCGCCTGAACCGGGGCGACCCCGACCGGGACGACGGGAGGGACCGCGCTGTTCTGGCATTACACCGAGGCTAAGGCGAGCAACTCCCGACGGCACAGGCACCACCACGATCAGCGTTCGAGTCGAAAACGACGAGAGGCGCCGGACCGAAGTCCAGCGCCTCTCGAGTGCGAAATCCGGCGGCGTCCTACTCTCCCAGGGGATCTCTCCCCAAGTACCATCGGCGCTGACAGGCTTAACTTCCGTGTTCGGGATGGGAACGGGTGTGACCCTGTCGCCATGGTCACCGAAACTTATTGTCAATGGGTTTGCACCCAAGGACTCCAGAGCAAGCACGAGCGTAAGAGATCCAAGCCCTCGGCCGATTAGTACCGGTCAGCTAAACACATTGCTGTGCGTACACTTCCGGCCTATCAACGTGGTGGTCTTGCCACGGGCCTTACTGCGTTAACCGCATGGGAACACTCATCTTCGAACGGGTTTCCCACTTAGATGCTTTCAGCGGTTATCCCTTCCGGAGGTGGCTAATCTGCCGTGCCCTTGGCAGGACAACAGACACACCAGAGCTCCGTCCGTCCCGGTCCTCTCGTACTAGGGACAGCCTTCGTCAATGTTCCTTCGGCTGCGGAGGATAGAGACCGAACTGTCTCACGACGTTCTGAACCCAGCTCGCGTACCGCTTTAATGGGCGAACAGCCCAACCCTTGGGACCTGCTTCAGCCCCAGGATGCGATGAGCCGACATCGAGGTGCCAAACCTTTCCGTCGATATGGACTCTTGGGAAAGATTAGCCTGTTATCCCCGGGGTACCTTTTATCCGTTGAGCGACCACACTTCCACACGTGATGGCCGGGTCACTATGCCCTACTTTCGTACCTGCTTGACTTGTAGGTCTCGCAGTCAAGCTCCCTTGTGTCATTGCACTCGACGGCTGATTGCCAACCAGCCTGAGGGAACCTTTGGGCGCCTCCGTTACATTTTAGGAGGCGACCGCCCCAGTCAAACTACCCGCCTGGCGCTGTCCCTGATCCGGATAACGGATCGAGGTTAGGGCCCCAAATGACGCAGGGTGGTATTTCAACATTGACTCCACACTGGCTAGCGCCAATGCTTCCAAGTCTCCCACCTATCCTACACAACGACATTCAAGACTCAACACCAAGTTATAGTAAAGGTCCACGGGGTCTTTTCGTCCTTCCGCAGCTAACGAGCATCTTTACTCGTACTTCAATTTCGCCGGGTCAATGGTTGAGACAGCGGGGAAGTCGTTACGCCATTCGTGCAGGTCGGAACTTACCCGACAAGGAATTTCG
>JAFMMJ010000011.1 GCA_017859785.1 Ilumatobacteraceae bacterium | reverse complement strand
ACAACACCCGAATCCACGGATTCCAGGTCTTCCTGTGAACTGACAGCGAGCCAAGGATGACCGTCGGCATCATCTGAGCACCCGCAGCCCCGAACAACGGCAACAGCAGACACAGACCCGCACCTCGGCCAATCCTGTCGCTGCGTCGACCACCAGCCGACATCATCGAACTGATACCGGTTCCAAGCCCAGACAACACGAATACTCCGACCACGACAACTGTCCCACCCCACGAGAACTCTGGCTCATTCGAGATGAGTCTCATCCACACTCGACTGATGGCGCCAAGGGCGAGACCGAACAACAGCCGGTTCACCAACAGAGGCATCACGGGGTTCGTCGCAGTTCGACCACGACGCCATTCGTGACACTCTGCAGAACTCTCGGGTCAATCGGGAACACGTCGTGCCAAGTACCAGCAGCGGCCCACACCTCGTCGAACTTGAGGAGGTCGGGGTCGACGAAAATTCTCAGTTGGGTTTCCAAACCAAACGGCGGCACACCACCGATCGGGAAACCCGTCGCCTTGCGCACAGCATCGGCATCCACTCGCTCACACCGACTTCCTCCCGCCGCGGCAGCGAGCAGTTTCTCGTCAAGGCGGTTCGCCCCACTCACATAGGCGAGCACCACCTCGCCGTCGACCCCGAAGATCAGGCTCTTCACGATCTGACCGAGTTCGACGCCGATCGCGTCGGCCGCCTCCTGAGCGGTTCGTGTCCCCTCGGGGAACGAACGCGGTTCGATCTCGAGGCCGAGTTCGCGGCCCGCTGCCACCACCCGCTCGACATTCGGGTGACGGTCACCCATCGACGGACTCCAACAACATCGCGTCGATCTCCGTGGCGAGACGATGGTCTCGAGCAGTCACCTTCCGCCCGACATCGTGAGAGGTGCAACGCAACACCACGCGGTTGTAGGAGATCTCGATGTCGGGGTGATGATCGAGCCGTTCCGCGATCTCGGCGATGCGGGTCACGGCGGCGAAGGCCTCACCAAAGTCCGCGAACTCCAACTCGCGATTGAGGGCTCCATCCTCTTCACGCCACTGCGACACGCCACGACTCTAGGTTCGTCGTGCGCGGGCGCTGGATTCGCACGACGACCCTGACCTGTGACACCTTTTCAGGACTGCTCTACCCCGGAGGAACCATGTCGGATACCGCCACCCTGTCCAAGGACGAAGCCGAAGCCTTCCGCGAGCGGTGCCGTGCGTTCTTGAGCGAGCACGCCAAGCCCGGAGCCCGCCGCGACCTCGAAGCAGCCCGATCATTCCAGGCCGCACTCGCCGAGGCTGGCCTCGCTGGCCTCACCTACGACACCGAATTCGGAGGTGCGGGCCTCACGCTCGAGCATGAGCGCATCTTCCGCCAAGTCGCCCAAGAGTTCCCGGCCATGACCGGTGAGCTCGTCATCAGCCACGGCATGTGCCTCCCGGTGCTCAACGAGTTCGGGACCGACGAGCAAAAGCGCCGCTACATGCCCGACAACATCGCGGCCCGCACCGTGTGGTGCCAGATGTTCTCCGAGCCGGGCGCCGGTAGCGATGTGGCCAGCCTCCAAACGCGCGCCGATCGCGACGGCGATGAGTGGGTGCTGAACGGCCAAAAGGTGTGGACCACCCTCGCTCATCGCAGCGACTACGGGGTGATCGTGGCCCGGACCGACCCTGAGCAGCCGAAACATGCCGGCATCTCGATGTTCATCGTGGACCTCAAGGCTCCCGGTGTCGAGATCCGTCCGATCCACCAAATCGACGGCGGTAGCCACTTCAACGAGGTCTTCTTCACCGATGTCCGCATCCCTGCCGACAACCTGCTCGGCGAGATGAACAACGGTTGGCGTCAGGCCACCGCCATGCTCATGTACGAGCGCGTTGCGATTGGCTCAATGGGCGCCGGCGCGATCAGCCAGCCGATGTACGACCTGCTCCTTGGAGCCGCCAAGGCCACGGGCCGACTCGACGATCCGGTCATCCGCGACGAACTGATGAAGGTCTACGCCATGGAGACCACCAAGTCACTCGTCGCCATGAGGACCCGCGCCGAGTTGAAGGCCGGCAAAGCCCCTGGCCCGGGTGGCTCACTCGGCAAGCTCTACTCGTCGGTGATTTCCTGGCGATTCCGTGAAATCGCGATGGAGATCGCCGGCGCGGGCTCACAGGCCTGGGAGCCCGGTGACGCGCTGGGTCAGATGATGCAGTCGGTCGTGCTCAACTCGTTCCAGGCTGGCATCGCTGGAGGCACCGACGAGATCCAGCGCAACATCATTGGAGATCGCGTACTTGGCCTGCCCCGCGACATCTCCGTCGACACCAAGGTTCCGTTCCGCGAGCTGCGCGTCGGCACCCAGCGCTAACTCAGCGCGAGGTGGTCGTGGTGGTCCTCGGCCGGGCCACCGACCGCGAAACACAACGCCCCGGTCAACGAGAGGATGCCAGCTACGACATACGCGGTGTCGTAGCCCCCGGCGTTGTCGTGCAGCCATCCGAGGAGCCACGGCCCACCGGCCGTGCCGAAAATGCCGATGAACTGGCTCCGCGAGAAAAGACGTGGATACTCCCGCACCCCGAATCGCTCAGCGATCAACAAGGGTTGGAGCATCAGGATGTTGCCGACGGTCGCTCCGAAGAGGATGATCGAGACGAAGAGCAACACGACCGAGTGAGACAGCCCGATCGCGATCAGCGCCACCATTTGCCCCGCGGCGAGCACCATCACCACTCGAGAGAGAGCGAACCTCGGGAACACCCGACCGCCAACGAGGCGGGCCACAATCGAGGTCAGCGCGAGCGCCAAGGTCGCGAACGCGGCCGTCGCCGCGTCGGTGCGTTCCTCGGCAAGTCGCACCAGCTGCTGGATGCCACCCACCTGCGACCCCAACGCCAACACGTAGCCGATGGTCACCGCGATAAAGAAGCGAGAACGTCGAGCGGTCTCGTAGGGGGTGCCCGGCAACTCGGTCGGCGCTGCGTCGGCCGCCCGGGGCTCACCGTCGGGATGGAAGCCAACGGCCTCGGGATCCGAGCTCACCATGTACCAGCCGGGAAGCACCGTTCCGATGAGGAACAACAAGCCGAGCCAGGGCGCGGCGGTCGCGAGATCTGACTGGTCGATGAACCACTTCACCCCCGGGGTGACCGCCACCCCTCCGAAGGAAAGCCCAGTGGAGGCAACCGAGATCGCCATCGCTCGCCGACGGTGGTACCACCGGGTCACCACCGTCGTGACCGGAACCAGTCCGGCGGCAGCGAAGCCGACCGCGTAGAGGGAGTAGACGACGAACAAATGCCACGGCTCGCTCACCCGCCCGAGAAGGGCTAATGAGGCTCCGCCGATGACCCCGCCGCCCACGATCACCAGTCGGATGTCGTGGCGTGCGATCAGCCGCGCCACATAGAGGCCGACGAAGCCCGCCACCAGAAAGAACACCGTTGTCGCGAGCGAGAGCGACGCGACCTCCCAGCCGCGCTCACGACTCAGTGCGTTGAGGTAGACCGCGAGCCCGTAGAAGCCGAATCCGGCTGATGTCGTGAGGATCAGAAATCCTCCGGCCACCACTCGACGGCCAGGGAACCGCCCAGAGGAAGCGGGGGAAGTCGGGGGCACGACCGAACGGTAGCGAGGTGACTGCGACTACGTTCAGTCGCGCGATGGCGACCGTTTCCCCGTGCACGAAGGTCTGTGTGATCGCCGACGACGGGCTGTGCGACGGTTGCTTTCGAACACCACGCGAGATCGCCGTGTGGGGTCTTATCCCCGATGAGGTGGCCCGCTCGGTGATGGCGGACTTACCGACCCGCCGGCGAGGCTCACATTCGGAAGAGATCGTCGAGGCCTGAGGCCCCAGCGCCCGATTCGGCGGGCTCGTCGCCGTCGGTGAAGGCCGCATAGCCGTCCGTCTCGAGAGTGGTCGCCAATTCCGGACCACCAGAGGCGACAATGCGGCCCTTCACGAGGATGTGCACCTTGTCGGGCTTCAACTCGGTCAGCAGTCGGTTGTAGTGGGTGATGGCGAGCACACCGAGCGGCTCGTCGGGATCGTTTGAGAGTTCCTCGACCCGACGCGAGCAATCGCGGAGCGCATCGATGTCGAGGCCCGAGTCGAGCTCGTCGAGGATGGCGATCCGCGGGCGCAGCATTGCGAGTTGCAAGGTCTCGTTGCGCTTCTTCTCGCCACCCGAGAGATCGACATTCAGCGGCCGATCGAGGAAACGCTCCTCGAAGCCGATCTTGGCGGCTTCGGCGACCAATTGGCCTCGAACATTGTCGCTCGCATGACCGCGTGCGGCGAGCGCTTCGACCATCACGTCGCGCAGCGCGACACCAGGCACCTCGGTCGGATACTGCATGACGAGATGAAGGCCAGCAACCGCGCGCTGCCACGTCGGCATGGCCAACACGTCCTCGCCGTCGAGCGTCACCGACCCAGCGGTGACCTCGTAGCCCGAGCGGCCCATAACGACCGCCGAGAGCGTGCTCTTGCCCGCTCCGTTCGGACCCATGACGGCGTGCACCTCACCGCTGCGGATGGTGAGGTCAACTCCACGAAGGATCTCACGCCCTGCGACCGTGGCGTGGAGCCCGCTGATCACGAGCTCGCTCATGACGTCACCCCCACGATGACCATGCCGTCCTCAACTCGAGCCGAGTGCACCGCGACCGGACGTGTGGCCGGCAACGTGTCGGGTTCGCCAGTCGTCAGGCTGAACGAACTGCCGTGCTTGGGACATTCGAGCATGCACGTATCGGTCCAGACCTCGCCGTCGGACAGCGAGACGTTGGCATGCGAGCACACATCATCGATCGCGTAGACATCGTCACCGATACGGACGAGGGCGACCGCTTGGCCGTCCACGACAACTTTTCGCGCGGTTCCCGGTTCGATCTCGTCGAGCGAGCAGACCACGTTGCTCATGACGCTCCTCCCTGCAGGTTGAGCTTGTCGGCGACGGCCGCGCGAAGCTCATCAGCGAGTTGGCCTGACGGCAGCTGGTCGAGCACCTCTTCGAAGAAGCCGAGCACGACGAGTCGCTCGGCGGTCTCGGGTGGCACTCCTCGGCTCTCGAGGTAGAAGCGCTGGTCGTCGTCGATCGGGCCGACCGTGGACGCATGGGAGCACTTGACGTCGTTCGTACGAATGTCAAGGTTCGGCACGCTCTCGGCCCACGCCCCGTCCGAGAGGGTGAGGTTCCGATTCGTCTGATAGGCCGCTGTGCCCCGAGCGTGCTCTCGAATGGTGATGAGGCCGGTGTAGACGCTTCTCGCGCGGTCTTGGACCGCGCCTTTGAAAAGGAGATCGCTCGAGGTGTGTGGCGCGTCATGATCCTGAATGACCCGGAAGTCGTGCATCTGATCGCCACCTGCGAAGTAAAGGGCGACCTGCTTCGTGGAGGCGCCCTGTCCAGACGACCGGACCTCAGTACGCACCCGGGTGTAATAGCCACCGAGGGTGACGGTCGAGAGGCGGACCGATGAGTCGCGGTCGCCGACCACGAGTTGATGGCCAATCTGCCAAGCCTCGAGATCGACGTCGTTGACCGCGAGGTAGGTGAGGCGACCGGCCGGCGCGACCTCGGCGCTCAGTACGGGCGCAACGAGGGCAGGTCCGGCGGATGCGGAGGCGAAGCGCTCGATCACCGTCACCTCGGCGTTCTCGCCAACTCGCAACACGGTCCGCGGGAACGACGCCGTTCCCGGCCGGGAGGTGTGCGTGATCACGATCGGTTCGTCGACGGTCGTCCCTCGCGGAACTTCGACGACCAAGGTTGATTGGTGCTCGGTATTGAGCTCTGCGAACACATCGGGCTCAGCGAGAACGGCCGCGGAAGCGCCCCTGGTCACGTAGTTCTCGCCTCCCGATACCGCGGTGTCGGCGGCCTCCAACTCAAACGCAGTCGGGTCGAGGGCGTCGATGCGGCTATATCGCCAGATCTCCTCGTCAGCAGAGGGCAGAGCCAGTTCTCGGAGCTGAGCCACGGCGAAATTCTACTATCGGCGTAGTGGAAATACCGGCCCTGCTCGCAGCCCGACCGGGTGGAAAGCGTGACTCTCGTCACTCCCCCCGACGGAAGAGTCGCCTGATCAGCCCGCGACCGCGCGACTCAGCGTCGCGTTCGGCCTCAACCTCGGCGAGGATCCGCGACCCGGCGGCGTTCAAGATGTCCTCGGCAGCATCAAGCAGCGCTGCCGCGGACCCGTCGTCGAGGCCGTCTGGCTCCGGAGGCGTCGGCGGGACCACCAACGAGCCGTGAGTCCAGGCGGTGTCCGCGAGACGACGCTCGTAGCGAGAACATGCCTCAGGGCACCGCCACGGAGCATCGGGCGCGAGATCGAGATTGCACTTCCGGACGGTGTCGCCATTCGGGTACGAGCGGGACTCGAAGTGCTTGCACTCGGTACGCATCGGCATGTGAGCGAGCCTAGGCCCGGCCGAATCAGCCGACCGAACCCTCCATTTGCAACTCGATGAGCCGGCTCCACTCGACCGCGTACTCCATGGGCAGGGTCCGCGTGATCGGCTCGATGAAGCCGTTCACCACCATTCCGATGGCCTGCTCCTCGGTCAGTCCGCGCGACATGAGGTAGAAGATTTGCTCGTCGGCGATCTTCGACACGGTGGCTTCATGACCGATCTCAGCGTCGCGCTCCCCCATTTCCATGTAGGGAAGGGTCTTCGACACAGAGTCCTCGTCGAGTATCAGCGCGTCACACTGAACATGGCTGCGGCATCCGTGCGCGCCCTTGTCGATCTTCACGAGGCCGCGATAGGTGGTCACGCCGCCGTCCTTGGAGATCGACTTCGACACGATCTTGGAGGTGGTGTTCGGCGCCGCGTGAACCATCTTCGCCCCGGCATCCTGATGCTGGCCCTCACCGGCGTAAGCCACCGACAGCACTTCACCGGTGGCGCCTTCGCCGACGAGGTACACGGCCGGGTACTTCATAGTCAGTTTCGAGCCGATGTTTCCGTCGATCCATTCCATGTGGCCACGCGCCTCGACCCGGGCTCGCTTGGTAACCAGGTTGTAGACGTTCGGTGACCAGTTCTGGATCGTCGTGTAGGTGACGCGCGCGTCGGGCTTCACGATGATCTCGACGACCGCGGAGTGCAGCGAGTCGCTGGTGTATACCGGCGCCGAGCATCCCTCGATGTAGTGGACCTGGGCCCCCTCGTCGGCGATGATCAGCGTCCGCTCGAACTGACCGGCGTTCTCGGAGTTGATGCGGAAATAGGCCTGCAGCGGCATCTCGCACTCCACACCGGGCGGCACGTAGATGAACGACCCGCCGGACCACACCGCAGAGTTGAGGGCGGCAAACTTGTTGTCGCCGGGCGGGATGACCGAGCCGAAGTACTTCTTGACGACGTCGGGGTACTCGCGAAGCGCGGTGTCCATGTCGCAGAACAGGATTCCCTGAGCCTCGAGGTCCTCGCGGTTCTTGTGGTACACGACCTCGGATTCGTATTGGGCGGTGACACCGGCGAGGTACTTGCGCTCCGCCTCCGGAATGCCGAGCTTCTCGTAGGTGCGCATCATCTCCTCGGGAAGCTCATCCCACTCATCGACCTGCTCACCGGCGGGCTTCAAGTAATAGAAGATGTCTTGGAAGTCGATGTCGGGCATGTTCGTGGCGAACCACTCGGCCATCGGCTTGCGATCGAAGAGGCGGAGCGAACGGAGACGGAACTCCGTCATCCAGCGCGGCTCGCCCTTCCACCAGGAGATCTGCTCAACCACGCCTTGATTGAGACCCTTGACCGGGTCGAAGGCGTACTCCACCTCGTCGTTCCAGCCGAGCTGGTACTTAGAGAGATCGAGATCAAAGGTCGTCACGTCAACGGCTCCTCAGGGGGTTTGAGCGTCCGGCGGAGATGCACTCAACCGGTATTTCCACTATCGGGATAGTAACAATTCCTGACGGCCCGGACCACCCGAGCGCGCACGCTCAGCCCGATGGTGGCAATGCGCCCGAATCAGCCTCGCCAGGACCGATCGCCGACACCGGCACCTCGATGAAAATGCACTCTCCCGGGCACACCTCGGCCGACTCCACCACCGCTCGTTCGAGCCGCGCAGGCACCTCGGCGATACTCCGCGACCCGCCCGGGTCGTTCAACACACGACCAGCCTCCACCACATACGCGATGCCGTCCTCGAGGAGGGTGAACACTGACGGACAGTGATCAACGCACAGGCCGTCGCCCGTGCACAAGTCCTGATCGATCCACACCCTCATGGCCGAACGGACGCTATCCCCTACTCTGCGGCCCATGTCAGGACGAGCCACCGATGCGTCGCGACCCGCTCCGCCAGCCCCAGAACGTCGACCATTCGTCCTCACACGCGTCACCGGTGATGTCACCGACGATTGGTACTGGCTGCGCGACCGAGACGACCCGGCGACCATCAACTACCTCGAGGCCGAGAACGCCCACGCGCGCTCGTTCTTCGACTCAACGGCAACGCTCGTTGACTCGATCGATACCGAGATCAGGTCGCGGGTGCTTCAGACCGACATCTCGGCGCCAGTCCGCCACGGACCGTTCTGGTACTCAGCCCGCACCGTTGAGGGCCTCGATTACCCGATCCACTGCCGCTCCGAGCGGTCCGATGACACCGACCCGACGGTCATTCTCGACGAGAATCTCGAGGCCTCGAACAACGACTTCTTCGACCTCGGAGCGCTCGAACCATCACCCGACCATCGCCTGATCGCCTGGTCCGCTGACACCCGCGGCGACGAGCACTACACACTGCGGATCCGCGACCTCACAACTGGCTCGGAACTGAGCGACGTCATCCCCGACACCACGTGGGCCGGGATCGCCTGGAGCGCCGACGGTGCCCACCTGCTCTATGTGGTGGCCGACGAGGCCGAACGGCCGTGCGAAGTGCGACGCCACCGAATCGGCTCGCCCATCGAGGACGACCAGGTCGTGTTCCGGGACGACGATGAGCACTTCTACGTCGGGATCGGCGCGACGCGGAGTGGTCGCCACATCGTGATCCACACGGCATCGAAGACCTCCTCGGAGGTGCTCCTACTCGACGCCGCTGACGTCACCGCACCCCCTCGCATGGTGCGCCCCCGCGCAGCCGATGTCGAATATCAGGTCGACGACTGGGGTCACCGCCTCGTGATCGTCACCAACCTCGACGCCGTCGACTTCCGGGTCATGACCGCTGACCCCGATTCCCCTGCCGACTGGGAGGAGTTCATACCTGGCACTCCCGGACGGCGGGTCGCCGGTGCCGAACCGTTCGAGAGCCACCTCGTCGTGCTCGAGTGGGTCGACGCGCAGCCACGCATGCGCGTACTCGATCGCGACGGCAACGAGATGCCACTCGACATCGACTCGGAGCCACACGACCTCACCTTCGGCCCCAACGAGGAATGGTCCAGTCCCACCGTCCGCGTCGTGCACCAGTCGCTCACCTCCCCACCGCGGATCCTCGACATCGACCTCTCCGACGGCACCTCGACGCTCGTGCGACGCACCCCGACACCCAACGTCGATACCGATCACTACGTCGCGCACCGCGACTGGGTCGTGACCGCCGACGGCACACGGGTCCCCTACGACGTCGTCCGCCATCGCGACACCCCGCTCGACGGCTCCGCGGCGGCCGTTATCTACGCCTACGGGGCGTACGAGATCTCGCTGCCGCCCTGGTTCTCGGTTGCGCGACTCTCGCTCCTTGATCGGGGCGTGGTGTGGGTGCTCGCCCATCCGCGCGGCGGCGGCGAACTCGGCCGCAACTGGTATCTCAACGGGCGACTCCTTCACAAGCGCAACACCTTCGACGATGTGAACGCGGTGGCTGAGGAGATCGGCGCCAACGGAACGGCCGACCCGCGACGGCTCACCATCCGTGGCGGCAGCGCCGGCGGACTCATGGCCGGCGCCTGCATGACGATGCGTCCCGATCTCTGGAACTGCGCGGTCGCCGAGGTCCCCTTCGTCGATGTGGTCACCACCATGAGCGACCCCTCGCTCCCGCTCACCGTCACCGAGTGGGACGAGTGGGGAGATCCGCGCGTCGAGCCGTGGGCGTCATACATCGCCTCCTACTCCCCCTACGACAACACCGTCGATGCCGATCGTCCCGCGATGCTCGTCACCGCCGGGCTCAACGATCCTCGTGTCGGATTCCATGAACCGGCGAAGTGGGTCGCGCGGATGCGACACCTCGACGAGCAACGCGGCGAGCACGATGCGCGACCGCTCCTGCTCCGCACCGAGATGGGCGCCGGGCACGCCGGACCGAGTGGGCGTTACTCGGCGTGGCGCGAGGAGGCTGAGACCCTCGCCTTCATCTTGTCGAACAACTGAACCGGATTGGCGCGCCAGCGACCGGCGCTCAGCCGGTCGCCGACACAGCGGTGAGCGCGACGAGCAACCCGTTGCGAGCCAAGTGTGCGAACCCGACCGGCCGGCGGTCAAACGAACCGAAGCAGGCACACACCGGAGGCACCTCGCTGCGCATCGCGCGGACGATCACGAGCGAGAACCCAACAACGAGCGCGATCATCGCGATAGACGTCCAAGGGGTTGCCAATCGCATCGCGACCATGGCGCCGAGCGCGATCTCCACGAAGGGAACGGGCCTCGCGATCCGGGTACCGACGCCGAGGGCGGCGGCGTCGGCCGGCCACTCCACCGACGAGAGCTTCAGCACCCCAGCCACGATCAGTGTCCCTCCCGCCACGACCCCAGCGAGGGCGATTACGACGTCCATGTTCAGTCAACTCCGAGCGCGATCGATGCTCCCTCGCGGGCAACCGTGACGCGGGGTTCGGCCGAGTCACGATGCGCCTCGACCAAATCGTCGAGCTGGCGATCGGTTCGATCTGGATCGTGATGGAACATGACGAGATGTTGGGCCCCTGAGGCTCGCGCGACCTCGAGGGCGAACTCTGGGGTGCAGTGACCCCAATCAGGACGCGACGCGAGTTCCGCAGCCGTGTACTGCGAATCGTGAATGAGCAGGTCGACACCACGGCACAGATCAAGAACTTTCGGGTCGGGACCTGAGCCGTCCATCGGCTGCTGATGGTCGCTGACGTAGGCCACGCTGACCCCGCAGACATCAACCCGGTAGCCGAGCGTTTTGCCAACGTGGCTGACCCCCACCGACGACACCGACACACCATTGATCACCATGGAGCCCCCATCGAGACCCATGAAACCGGGCCGAGCCGGAAAGGCGTCGAGTCCCACCGGGAACATCGGTGCTCGGATAATCGACGCCATCGTCTCATCGAGCGAGCCACCATCGAGCGGAGACGGCGCGCACACCGTGATGCCGCTCGCCTCGTCGAGCATCGGCGGAAAGAACGGCAGCCCCTGGATGTGATCCCAATGGAGGTGGGTCACCAGACAGATCACCTCGCGTCCCGCGGCGACCGAGGCATAGCGCGATCCGGTACCGAGGTCGAAGAGGATCAGCGGTTGATCAGGCGCGTCGACACTGACACACGAAGTGTTACCCCCGTAGCGCGCCGTCTCCTCACCGTGGCATGCGGTCGAGCCCCGCACCCCGTGGAAGGTCACCGTGACCGTGCTGTCTCCGATGCACGAACGCTAGCCACGCTCCGACAAAGCGCTCACCGACATCGGTCACACCCTCTCGACACGTCGCCATCCGCGCGGCCGCTCGTCGGTTAGCGTCGCTTCATGGCAGCGCCACCGCTCCCCGAAGGCCTCGTCGCCGTGGTCAAGCGGGACTGCGAGACCTGTCGAACCGTCGCGCCCGTTCTCGCCGAACTCGCCGAAGTCACCTCGCTGACCATCTACTCACAAGACGATCCCGCCTTCCCCGAAGGCCTCGAGGTCACCGACGACCGCGACCTGTCCGTGAGTTGGCACCACGACATCGAGACCGTTCCGACCCTCATCCGGGTCGGCGCCAACGGTGAGGAGGCGCGCACCGTCGGCTGGTCACTTCAGCAGTGGCGAGCCCTGGCCGGCATCGATCAACTCGCCGAGAACCTCAGCCTTCCCGAACAGCGCCCAGGTTGCGGATCGATGAGCGTCGACCCTGATCTCGTCGACACCCTGCGTGCCCGGCACTCCGGATCGCTCCTTCGATCTCGACACCTCGACCTCGCCGAGGCCGAAGACGAATTCGAGTACATGCATCGCATGGGGTGGAGCGATGGTCTGCCGCTCGTGCCCCCAACCGCCGAGCGAGTGCTCGCCATGCTCGAAGGCACCTCGAGACCACCCGACGAGGTCGTCGCGATCGTTCCGCCCGACCTCGTTCAGGCCACCGTCGAAAAGATCGCGATCTCGGCCGTCATGGCCGGCTGCCTGCCCGAGCACCTGCCCTGGGTCATCACCGCGGTCGAGGCCGTCTGCAACGACGAGTTCAACATGCACGGACTGCTCGCGACCACCATGCCTGTCGGCCCCGTCATCGTGTGCAGCGGGCCGGGAACGTCGCGGATCGGGATGAACCCGGGGGTCAACGCGCTCGGGCAGGGCAACAGGGCGTCGCTGTCGATCGGCCGGGCGCTCCAGTTGCTGGTTCGCAACCTCGGCGGCGGTCGACCCGGCGGCGTCGACCGGGCCACCCACGGCAACCCCGGCAAGCTGAGCTTCTGCTTCGCCGAGCATCCCGGCCCGTTCGGCTCGCTCGCATCGAGCCGTTCCGACATTGATGAGTCAACCGATGCGATCACCGTGTTCGCCGGGGAGGGGCCCCGCTGCATCGTCGATCAGCTGTCACGCACCCCCGAGAGCCTCGCTGGAACCCTCGCCGAGAATCTCCGCTCGATGCATCACCACAAGTTGGCGCTCGCTTTCGACGCGATCCTCGTGCTCGGGCCCGAGCACGTTCGGGTGTTCACCGAGGGCGGATGGGACCGGACACGGATCGTCGCCGAACTCGAAGCCCGCTTGCAGCTGCCCTACGCCGAGATCGTTCGCGGCGCCGGCGGAATCGCCGAGGGCATCCCCGACGGCCTCGGGCTCGAGTCACTGCCGAAATTCAGCCCAGGAGGCCTCATGCTCGCCCACGCCGGCGGAGGCGCAGGACTCTTCTCGATGCTGATCGCCGGCTGGGTCAACGGAGATTCCGGCAGCCGACCCGTCACCCGAGCGGTGCAATACTGAACCCATGGCGTCGAAGGTGCTACTCGATCCGACGGCGGAGTCGACCCCAGCCGAGCGTCAACGCATCACGCGGCCCGAGAGCCTCGACGGACTGACCGTCGGCCTGCTCGACATCTCGAAACCACGCGGGAACGTCTTCCTCGACCGGATCGCTGAGCACCTTGAACGTCGCGGAGCGACTGTCAGGCGCTATCGCAAGCCGACCTTCGCCAAACCGGCGCCAGTCGATCTGCGTCACGAGATCGCTGATCAATGTCACGTCGTGATCGAAGCGCTCGCCGATTGAGGCAGCTGCACGTCGTGCAGTGTGCACGACATCAGTGATCTCGAGATCCGAGGGGTGCCGGGCGTATTCGTCGCGTCAAGTGAGTTCATCGACGCCGCCGTCGCCCAAAGCACCTCGCTCGGATACCCGACCATGGCGCGCGTCTTCGTGCCGCACCCCATTCAGGACCGCACCGACGATGAGATGCGGGCCCACGCCGATCAATCGATCGACGAGATCGTCGCCGCCATCACCTCGGGCTGAGAGACCGCCGTCTCCGCAGCCCCGCTAGCCGAGCACGATCTCATCGTCGACGCGACGGCACAGGCCCTCGGCCACCAGGTCGGCAAGAAGGCGGTCGGCCACCACCGAGTCGCGATCCATCACGACGGCCACAGCGACCGCCAGAATCGGGCCGTCCACGAGAGCGGCGAGTAGTCGACCCCGCGCCTGACGGTCGCTGCCCGCGAAACGAGCTTGCTTACCGCTCACTCCAGCGGACCCTTGAGCGGGGTCAGCGCGCTCGGTTGAACCCGCCCATGCGCACTGTTTGTTCACTGGGCAGCCATCACACCGCGGTGTTCTCGCGGTGCACACGGTCGCTCCGAAGTCCATGACGACCTGGTTCCAGATCCAGGCGTCCCCCTTCGGCACGAGGTCATCGGCCATCGTCTGCGCCGCCGCAGGGCGTAGCCGCTCCCCTGCCAGGCGGGCCAGGAGTCGGCCGACATTGGTGTCGAGCACTCCGACATCGAGATCGAAGGCGAAGGCGGCGACCGCCCTCGCGGTGTAGGGGCCGACCCCGGGAAGATCCATCAACTGCTCGACGGTCGACGGGAAGCGGCCCGAGTCCCTGATGCGCCGCGCCGCCTCGTGCAGGGCTCGGGCTCGCCGTGGATAGCCCAGCCCCTGCCAGAGCCTGAGGAGATCGGCCAGTGGCGCCTCGGCGAGCGACTCCGGTGTCGGGAAGCGTTCCATGAAGGCCTCCCAGCGCGGAATGATTCGGGCCACCTGGGTTTGCTGAGCCATCACCTCGCTCACCAGCACCCCCCACGGGTCGCGAGTACGTCGCCACGGCAGGTCACGCAGGCGAGGACCACCCCAAGCGAGCAGTTCCGACACGACCTCCTCGGAGATCGATGGGGCCTCGGTCACGATGAGCGGTCGGGTTCGTCGTCGCCATCGACCGGTCGGGTCGGCAACGCCTCATCGGGGTGATGACGGCGACGCGAGCGATCCCAACTCTGGTGGCTTGGCCGGATGTACTCACCGGTCACATCTCGAGTCGGGAACCGCAACTGGAAGTCGATCTTCGACTCGCCTCGGCGGGTCTCCTGCTCGGCGAGGTCGCGCAGTCTGAGGAGTCGCTCGCGCCGCTCGATGCTCCACGGGCCGACCCGGAGCGTCGCATACAGGACTCCGCCGAGAATGATCGGGAAGAAGAACTGGGCGAACCGGTAGGAGGCGACGCCAAGGGTGGCGGTGCGCAGCGGAACGCCGAAGCCACGCAGCATGCCGACGTAGCTCGTATCGACGTAACCGAGACCTCCTGGCGTGATCGGGATCGCGGCGAGAACGTTCGCGACACCGAACGCGATGACGAGCGCATCGAGGTCGAGCGACACACCGAACGCCCGAACAAACACCCAGAGTGCGGCCGCATCGAGAAGCCAGTTGAGAGCAGCCCAGAACGCGACCCGACCGAGCAGTTGGCGATCACTAATGAGCGCCTCAAGTCGCTCCGCGAGCTGGTGCACGATTCGCGCGGCGCGATCCGGGTTGAGTCGGAGGCGGCCCGCCAACCATCGAACGAGACGCTCCGAGCGGCCTTGTCCTTCCATCAGCCCGAAGGTGAGGGCCCCAGCGAGCCCCATCACCAGCACCCCGACCAGCGCCGCCCCGCCGTAGATCGGGTTCACTCCTCGGATCGGGATCGACACGATGAGGCCTGTCCACAGGATCAGGTTCAACACGACCGCGGAGCCGAGCCCGACCGTCGCCAGCGCGAAGCCGGCATCAGGTCCGCTCACTCCCGACAGGGTCATGAGGCGGTATCCGAGCGCCGAGCTCGCCGCGTTGCCTCCCGGCACGATGCTCGAGAGGGCGCGGGTGCTCATCTGAATTCGGAACAGCCGCCATCGGGAGAGATGCAGCCCGGCATCACCGAGCGCCGCCTTCATGAGCGGGGCGTAACACCAGAGCGCGAGCACCTCGAGCAACAGTCCGAGGCCGAGCAACGCCGGCCGGACATTGCGGATCTCGTCGAGCGCCGCCCGAAAGTCGGGGACGAGCGGAATGACGAAGAGATACAGCACGGCCGCGAAGACGACCAGTTTCAGACTGAGGCGGAAGCGCCGGCGACGCCGAGCGGACTCACCCGGCGACCGCTCGATCGCTGGGAGCTCGCCGGTGGGCAGCGGCGCGTCGTGTGTCTGTGGTCCGTCCATGCGCTCAGGGAGCGAGGGCTCCGAGGAACACACTACGCACGACCCCGCGGGAGCGGGGCGTTCACCCCAGCCGAGCGAAGAGTCGCCGCGCCTGCTCGGCAGCTTTCGCGCGCACTTCGTTCGGATCCACTCGTGTCGGACGACCTTCGGCGAGGACCACCTCACCGTCGATCACGACGTCCACTGGGCTGAGCCCGGGCGTGAAGGCGAGATACCACGGATCGATCTCTCCGTGATGCCAGGTCACCACGTCATTGGCCGCCTCGGGGACGAGGTCTCGCCCCGCCTCCAGCCATCCCCAGGCGAGTTCCGGACCGACGGTCACGTCGTGCTCACGAGATCGCACGTAGGCCAAACGGAACTCCTCGAGCATGTCGGCGCCGATGCCGTCGGTGCCGAGCGCGATCGGATTCGAGAACCGTGCCGGCGCCGCGTAGCCGACCGAGTTGTTCATGTTCGACCGCGGGTTGTGGATCACGGTGCCCCGCAAACCGTGGGCATCCTCGAGATGAACGCCGTGCACGAGCAGCCAGGAGTCGTCGGTGAGACCCTCGAGTCGCTTCGCGGCATCGCGATCGGCCTCACCCTCGGCGACGTGGATGTGCACGCCGACCCCGAACGATGAGGCGAGTTCGGCAGCGCCGGCGAGGGTCTCATCGCTGCAGGTGAACGCGGCGTGGACACCAACCATCCCCCGACCACCCTCCGCGAGGAACCGACGGTTCTCCTCGAGGCCCCGGCGAGAGCCGTCGGCTCCATGACGATCGGTCACCCCATAGGCGCACAGCACGCGGACACCGATCTCGGCGCAGGCGTCGGCGATCACAGTGAGCGAACCCTCGATCGCGTTCGGCGACTCGTGGTGATCGATGATCGTCGTGCAGCCTCGCTCGAGAGCCTCGAGCGCGCCGAGCATCGCCGACCAGCGAATCATCTCGAGATCGAGGGCTGTGTCGAGCCGCCACCAGACCAGTTCGAGGATGTCGGTGAAGCCGGCCGGCGTGCGTTCAGGAGCTGGCATGCCGCGAGCGAGCGATGAGTAGAGGTGGTGATGCGCGCACACCAGGCCCGCGCTCTGAGCCGTCATCGAGGCTCCGCGCGATCGACGACCCCGCGCGTCGAGGAGATGAGCCCGTAGTGCTCAGGACGGCGATACCTAGCGAAATCGAACAGGGTGTCCTTGTAGTGGCGACAGAGATCAAGGTCGCACACCGCTGAGACGATCAGATCGCCCGACACGGTCGCTTGAGTCACCACCTGGCCCGACGGGGCGATGATCTGGGAGTGGGAGAGCGACTCGACGCCCTCCTCAACTCCGCCCTTGGCGACACCCACCACCCACGTTCCGTTTTGGTAGGCACCGGAGGCCATGACGAGATTGTTATGGAACGACTGGAGCGGGTTCTGATCAGGATCGGGCGCGTAGTGGAGCGGCGTGTTGTACCCGATCAGCACCAGTTCGACGCCGAGCAAACCAAGCACCCGGTACGTCTCGGGCCATCGTCGGTCATTGCAGAGCGCCATGCCGACCACGCCACCGAAGGCGTCGTGCACCCCGAAGCCGTCCGGCGACTCCTCGAAGTAGCGACGCTCGAGGTGCTGGAACGGCCGCCAGGGCTCATGCTCGTCGTGCCCCGGGATATGCACCTTGCGATACCGGCCGACGATCGAGCCGTCGACGTCGACGAGCACGTAAGTGTTGTAACGGTGTCCGTCGGGGGTCAACTCGGCGTAGCCGAGGCAGAAACCGACTCCGAGCCGGCGGGCCTCGTCGAACAGCGGTTGGGTCGCCGCCGATGGCATCTCCCGCTCGTAGTAGTGGTCGTGACCGGTGGGGTCCTCGGTCCACCAGCGCGGGAAGAACGTGGTGAGCGCCAACTCCGGAAAAACGACCAGACGGCATCCGCGCTCCGCGCCCTCTCGAAGCAGAGCGATCAGGCGGTCGACCACCTGCGACCTCGACTCGTCGCGAGCGATCGGGCCGAGCTGAGCGGCGCCGACATGAATCTCTCTGGTCACCAGTCCTCCCCCTCGGCGAGGTCGAGCATCACGTCGGCCATCACCTGGCAGCCGACCACCAGATCGGCGTCATCGGTGAGTTCCGCCGGGTTGTGACTGATCCCCCCGATGCTTGGAACGAACACCATCCCAGCCGGGCACATCCGAGCGAGCATCTGCGCATCATGCCCGGCCCCCGACGGCATTCGCTGGACCGACAGCCCGCGAGCTGCGGCCGCAGACTCCACCTTCGACACCACCCGCTCGTCGAAAGCGACCGGCTCGAATCGAGCGAGCGACTCCGTCTCGACGTCGACCCCGTGACGCTTCGCGACACGGGCGAGCTCGCCGTCGAGTTCTGCCTCAGCGCGGCGAAGGATGTCCTCGTCGGTGTTTCGGAGGTCGACGGTGAACGTCGCTCGGGACGGCACCACGTTGATCAGGTTCGGATGAAGTTCGATCCGCCCAACCGTCGCCACCTGCGGCGCCCCGAACCGATCGGCGAGATCGTTCACGAAGACGGCAATGCGCGCGAGGGCGGCCGCGGGATCGCGCCGCATGGCCATGGGTGTCGTCCCGGCGTGGTTCGACTGCCCCGTGAAGGTCACGCGAGTCCACGAGATCCCCTGCACACCGGTGACCGCTCCAATCCGGACGCCCTGCGCCTCAAGCACCGGACCCTGCTCGACATGCAACTCGATGAAGGCGTGAGGAACCGGACCCGGACACGGAGCGGCCCCGAGGTACCCGATGCGATCGAGTTCGGCGCGAACCGTTGGCCCCGGTCCACCTGGATCAGCAGCACGGATGTCGTGGGCTTGCTCGACCGTCATCCCTCCCGCGTACACGAGACTTCCGAGCATGTCCGGGGCGAATCGGGCCCCTTCCTCATCGGTGAAAAAGCCGACACCGAGCGGTCGGCGCAACTCGACTCCCGCCGCGAGAACGGATTCGATCACCTCGAGCCCAGCGAGCACGCCGAGATTGCCGTCGAACCGACCTCCGGTGGCGACGGTGTCGATATGCGAGCCGCACAGGACGGGAGGACGTCCGGACCGATGCCCACAACTCTCCCCCATCACCGCGATCACATTGCCGATCGCATCGATCGTCACGTCGAGCCCGAGGTCGCGCATCCAGCCCACCACCAGATCGCGACCGTCGCGGTCTGCGTCGGTCAAGGCGAGGCGCGCGCTCCCTCGCTCGCCGGATGCCCCGGTGATCGGGCCAATCTCGGCGAGGGCCTCAAGACGCTCCAGGAGACGCCCACCGTCGATGTCGACACGCACGAGCGAAGGTTACGAGTCGCTTGACAAAGCGTCAAAGCACCTCAGCGTTCGATGTCCACCCATTTCGGCTCGACCTCACCGTGGTCTCGGTCGAGAAGCTCCATCACATCAGCCACCGTCGCGGCCCGCAGCGCCGCAGCGCGATGACGTTCCTTCAAGAGGCCCGACGCAACAGCGTGGTCGAAGAAGTCGAACAGGCGGTCGTAGAAGCCCGCCACATCGAGAAGGATCACCGGATGGCGGTTGAGGCCGAGTTGGGTCCACGTGAGGATCTCGAGCACCTCCTCGAAGGTGCCGAAACCACCGGGAAGCGCGACGAAGCCGGTGGCCAAGTCGGCCATCCGCGCCTTGCGCTCATGCATCGAATCGGTCACCTCGAGCGATGTCACCCGATCGTGTGCCAACTCGTGGCGCACCAGATGCTCGGGAATCACCCCGATCACCGTTCCTCCGGCGGCCATCGCCGCATCGGCTACGACGCCCATCAGACCGACGTCGCCGCCCCCGTACACGAGCGTTCGACCGCAGCTGGCGAGCGCAGCGCCGAGTTCGGCTGCCGCTGCGGCAAAGGCCGGGTCGGTCCCTTCGGAGGATCCGCAGTACACCGCGACCGGACCACGAGATCCGGAGCCCTCCACCACGCGCCGCATCGTAGGCGAGCACGGATCGTGATGCCCGAGCGGCGGTCGGTAGTTTCAGTTCATGGACCACCCGACTCCCGACATGCTCGGCGCCGCCGCCGTGATCGACCTCGCGGACTCCATCATCGGATCGGCGATCCGACGCCTCAGTGAGTCCGGTGGACCCGATGTCCACCAGGTCTTCGCCTACGACCTCGCGCACGCCGCCTCCGCGGCCGCGACCGCCCGCTCCCTCCTCGACTACGGCTCGAAAGGTGACGTGGAGGCCTCGATCACGTGCGCCTTCACCGCCGACATGGTTCACGACCTCTCATCGCGAATTCTTGGACGCGAGTCACAATGGGGTGTCGAGCCCGGTGTTCTCGAACCCGCGCACCACTTCGTGTCCCGATACCGCGACCCCGAGTTCCTCGCCTCCCTCGCCTCGACTCCAGGCCCCCTCCACCTGAGCGACGACATGGACATGGTGCGCGACACCTTCCGAGCGTTCGCCGCCGATGTGGTGGCACCTCACGCCGAGCATGTTCACCGCACCAACGCCGACGTCCCCGAGGAGATCATTACCGGACTCGCTGAGCTCGGCGCCTTCGGGTTGAGCGTCCCAAGCGAGTACGGCGGCTACAGCGAGGGCGGCCACGACGAGTACGTCGCCATGGTGGTCGCCACCGAGGAGCTGAGCCGGGCGAGCCTCGGAATCGGCGGCTCGCTCATCACACGACCGGAGATCCTCACCAGAGCCCTCGTGAAGGGCGGTAGCGAGGAGCAGAAACGCCACTGGCTACCGAAGCTCGCCGTCGCCGAGGTGATGCCCGCCGTGGCGGTGACCGAGCCCGACTACGGCAGCGATGTGGCGAGCATCAAGGTGACCGCGACGCCGGCGCTCGGACCTGACGGCGAGCCCGGCTACGTGATCAACGGCGTCAAGACTTGGTGCACCTTCGGCGCGCGAGCCGATGCTCTCGCTCTGCTTGCGCGAACCGACCCCGACCGCTCCAAGACCCACCGAGGTCTCAGCCTCTTCATCGTTCCGAAGCCCCGAGGCGATGCCCACGGATTCGTGTTCTCCCAGGACGCCGTCGACATCGATGGCACCACACGGACCGGCCGCATGGAGGGTCGGCCGATCGACACCATTGGATATCGCGGGATGCACTCCTACGAGATCGCCCTCGAGGACTGGTGGGTGCCAGCCGAGAACCTCGTGGGCGAGGCCGAGGGTCTCGGACGCGGCTTCTACTACCAGATGGAGGGCTTTGAGAACGGTCGTCTCCAAACCGCCGCCCGCGCCGTCGGACTCATGCAGTCCGCCTACGAACTCGCGCTCGAGTACGCGGAGAACCGGAAGGTCTTCGACCACGCGATCATCGATTACCAATTGACCCGCGCCAAGCTCGGCCGGATGGCCGTGGTCATCCAAGCCGCGCGTCAGTTCTCGTACGCGGTCGCCACCCTCATGGGTAAAGGCGAAGGGGCGACGGAGGCCTCAATGGTGAAGGCCTACGTGTGCAAAGCCGCCGAGTGGGTGACCCGCGAAGCGATGCAGATCCACGGGGGTATGGGCTACGCCGAGGAGTACGCGGTCAGTCGCCTCTTCGTTGACGCTCGTGTGCTGTCGATCTTCGAAGGCGCCGACGAGACACTGTGCCTGAAGGTGATCGCTCGTCGCCTCACCGCGGACTGATCAGCCGAGCATCGCCGGGAGTTCCCCGAGCGAAGCGATCCGGGCGAAGTCAGCCCCGACATGGTCGTCGAACGGATCGACGAGAACGGGATGCAACCCTGCGGCCATCGCCCCACCGACATCCATCACCACCGAATCACCGACGTAGAGAATCCGCTCAGGAACCGTCTCGGGATGATGCTCGATGGCGAAGGTGAAGATCGCCGGATCGGGTTTGGCGACTCCAACGACGTGGGAGTCGACGATCGTGCGCATCGAGACACCTGAACCGGCGCCCCGCTGGCAGATCCCCATATGTTCGAGCACCCACTCAATCTGACCGGAGGCGTTCGACACCACCGACATCGGCACGCCGAGCGCCGCAAGTTCAGCCAAGGCGGCCATCGACTCAGGGATCGGCCACCTCCACAGCTCGGCGGTTCTCGTACGGTCGAGGAGCGATGCCGCCATCAGCCGGAGCTCGGCATCAACGCCGACCGCGGTCACATAGGCGAGGTTGTAGGAGTCCCAATCAGACTCCGAGGCGGCCGCTCGCGACTTCGCCGCCATGCCCGCGTAATGCGCTCGACGGTGGTCGTCGATCCGAGTCGACCCCCCGTAGGTCTCGAGCAGCGGCGCGAGCACCGTCGGGTCTGGCAGGACGAGGACTCCGCCCGCATCGAAGAAAACAGCGTCAAACGCGTTCATCCCGGTTGAGAGTAACGACGCACCGGACACCGGCGGCCGTTACGGTCCGGGCATGGGCCTATGGAATTGGGTGTTCGGCAAACACCCCCCGAGACCTATCGACCCGGAACGGTCGGTCGAGGCGGCCTGGTTGCCGATGTGGCAGGCGCAACTCGTCATCCACGAGTTGTGGGAGCGGGAGATCCCGTGCGTCATGAGCGAGGACTTCACCTCACATCTGCGTTTCGGCGCCCGCGAGCCGATGGCGAGGATCTTCGTGATGGAGCCACGCCTCGCCGAGGCTGAGGGCGTGATCACCGAGGTCACCGGACATCCGCCCAAACACCTCGGGATGTAGACCGCCGCTGCGGATTACCCGCTCAGACGGTCACGCCAGGGCCGCGACCGACGGGCAGTCCGGTCTTGGTGCGTCCGTCTCAACCAGCACGACGCTGCCATCGCTTCGGAGCCGCTCGCACACCAGCACCACCCCTTCCCCATCGGTTTCGACATCACCCAACGCAGGCGCCAGTCGCGCGGCGTAGGCGGCCGGGAGGAGGGAACCGAGGGGCACGAGCACCGCAGCACCGAGCAGCCGGCCCGAGGGCGAGAGCAGCACGATCCGAGCACCCGGCCCGTCGGTCAGCGCAGCGGACACCATCGCGATGTCGGGACTCGACGGGCGAGGCGCCGCCGCAGCGTGGAGCACCTCCTCGGCCGCGGCCCGCTCGTCGAGGGCAGCGATGATTCGACTCGTCGCCCACCACAGCTCTGGGCGCCCGGGAAGGCGTTCGAGCAACCGCCGAGCTGTCGGAACCGCCTCGGGGCCACCGAGTCCGTGATCCGCGACCAGAAGAGCGAACGCCGTCGCGGCCTCCCATGGACGGTCCGCGCTCGAGGGGTCGCGTGCGACCGACCTGAGATATTCGAGGGGGTGCACGGCCCAAAGGTACCGATGGCTGAGCCAGACGTCAGAACGGGCGACAGTGTTGGGGGGCGCCACTATCGCATCGCTACGATCGCCTCGTGGCAAATCGACTCCCCGACGATCTCGTGCTGCATCCGATTAGCGCCGATCCCCGTCCCGTCTCCGAGTGGCTCACCACCTTCCACCTCGCCCCGGTTGTCCTCGATCCCTACACCAACGAGAGTTCGTGGATTCTGAAGACCGCGGTACGAGTGCTCGACGCTCTCCGCGGCGCCGATGCCCGGGTGAGCTTCGTCGTGACCTCCGATGCCGATGACGCCCGCCGTTTCCTCGGCCCGGTCGCCGACGACTTCCTCGTGTTCGCTGACCCGGACCGGGCCGTAGCCCGGGCGCTCGGCGCCGCGAGCCTGCCCGCCTTCGCGTTCGTTCGAGTCGACGGGTCGGTCGAAGCCCTCGCCGAGGGGTGGAACCCGGCCGGTTGGCGCCAGGTTGCTCGCGCGATCTCCGACGCGACGTCGTGGAATCCACCCACGATCCCGGGGCCGAACGACCCGGCCCCCTTCGCCGGTTCGCCTGTCGCCGGCTGAGGCCGCGACGACGCGGAGGCCCGGTGACCGCTCTGCCCGACCTTCCGGTCGCCGACGCACTCGATCGCATCCGCCAGGCCCTTCGGGACTCGCGTCGCTGCGTTCTCACCGCTCCGCCAGGCGCTGGGAAGACCACGTTGGTGCCCCTCGCGCTCCTCGACGACGTACCGGGCGACGGCAAGATCGTTCTGCTCGAGCCGCGCCGCCTTGCCGCGCGTGCGGCTGCCCGCCGGATGGCGCAACTCCTCGGAGAGTCGGTCGGTGACACGGTTGGGCTACGGACCCGCGACGAACGCGTGGTCGGGCCGGCGACGCGAATCGAAGTGCTCACCGAAGGAGTGCTCACCCGCCGTCTGCAGGGCGACCCCGAACTCCCGGGCGTCGCCGTGGTGATCTTCGACGAGGTTCATGAGCGCAACCTGACGACCGACCTCGGGCTCGCCCTCTGCCTCGATGTCGCCTCGACCATCCGGCCCGATCTGGCGTTACTTGCCATGTCGGCCACCGCCGACACCGATCGACTGAGCCGACTGCTCGATGGCGCCCCAGTCATCGCAAGTGAGGGCCGATCCCACCCGGTCGACCAGCGCTGGATTCCCACCGCCAAGGGGACCCGGATCGAGGACGCGGTCGTGGCGGCGACGGAGCGAGCCCTAACCGAAGATCCGGGTGACATCCTCGTGTTCCTCCCCGGGATCGCCGAGATCACGAGGGTCGTCAACCGCCTACGCAATACCGTCGACTCGCGGGTCGCCGTGCTCCCGCTGGCCGGCAGCCTGTCATTGGCGGAACAGGACGCGGCGCTTCGCCCCTCGCCCGAAGGGCATCGGCGTGTGGTCGTCGCCACCGACATCGCCGAGACCTCGCTGACCGTGGAGGGGGTGAGAGTCGTCATCGACTCAGGGCTCGCCCGAGCGCCGCGTCATGACCCAGCCACGGGCATGACGCGGTTGACGACGGTTACAACGAGTCGGTCCTCGGCGACCCAGCGCGCTGGGCGTGCCGGGCGCGAAACTCCCGGTGTGGCGTACGCGCTCTGGAGCAAGATCGAGCACGGCACACGACTCGCCCATCCGACTCCTGAGATCAGCGAGGTCGATCTCGCCTCGTTCCTCCTCGAGTCGCTCGCATGGGGAACCGAACCCGACGACCTCCGGCTCATCACCCCTCCCCCGGTGTCGTCGATCCGATCCGCTCGCGCCTTGCTTGTCGACCTTGGCGCGATCGATGACGACGGCGCACTCACCGATCACGGTCGGCGGATGCTCGCCCTTCCTCTTCATCCACGCCTCGCTCGCATGGTCGTGCGGCACCCCGAGCCGATCTCGTGCGTGCTCTCCGCTCTACTCGACGAGCGGGATCCGCTGCGCGGACGGCGCGACGAACTGCCGGTCGACCTCGAGACTCGGGTAGCGCTCGTCTGCGGCGAGAACCCGCCGCTGCCAGCAGGTGCACGACCCGATCCCGGCGCTCTCGACCGGATCAGGCGTCGCGCGGCCGACCTCATGCGGCGCGCGTCAATCGCTGGCTCCCCGTCCGACGCCCGAGCCGAGGACGCAGGCCGCGCACTCATCGAGGCCTACGCCGATCGAATCGCCATGCGGCGTCGAGTCGGACAGTTCCAACTGCGCACCGGCTCTGGAGCATGGATTCCCGAGAGCGACCCACTGGCGGCCGAGGAGTTCATCGTCGCGGCCGATCTCGACGGGCGTCGCGACCGGGCCCGGGTTCGACTCGCCGCTGCCGTCGATGGTGAGGCGGTGATTCGGCGCTTCTCGGAGATCCCCGGCCTGCTCAGTGAGCGGCGCCGCCTCGACTGGGATGCTGAACGCGACGACCTCATCGAGAGCGTCGAACGACGACTCGGCTCGCTGCGACTCGGCACCACAACCTCGAGGCCCGCGCCGAGCGCCGAGACGACGCTCGCGCTGCTCGAACGGGTGCGATCGACCGGGCTTGCTGTGCTGCCTTGGGATGGTGGCGCATTGCGTCTACGAGAGCGCGTCGGCTTCCTTCGCGCTCGGCACGGTGACCCGTGGCCCGACTGGAGCCGCGAGGGACTGATCGCCGGACTGGACGAGTGGCTCGGCCCGTATCTCGCCGGAGCATCCTCGCGGGCGGATCTCGAATCGCTCGATCTGACCATGCTGCTCCGAGCGATGCTTCCGTGGCCTGAGGGCGCCGACCTCGACCGGCTGGCTCCCGACGCGCTCGTGACCCCGGCCGGCACCTCGGCTCCGATCACCTACGCCGACGCTCGACCGGTATGCGCGGTACGAGTGCAAGACCTCTTCGGACTCGACGAGCACCCCCTCGTCGACGGCGAACCGCTGGTGCTCGAGTTGCTGTCCCCCGCCGATCGGCCGGTTCAGGTGACGGCCGACCTCCCCGGGTTTTGGTCGGGATCGTGGTCGCAGGTTCGCACAGAGATGGCGGGGCGCTACCCGAAACACCACTGGCCGGACGACCCAGCCTCAGCACCACCACGACGACTCAAGCGCCCGCCGGGCAACAGTGGTGAGCGATGATCCTCGGACTCGACTGGTGGGTCGTCGTCGCCTGCCTCATCACCGTGGCCATCGGGTCATCGGTGCAGGCGACGATCGGGATTGGGATGGGCATGCTCGCCGCGCCGGTGCTCGGTCTCGCTGACCCGGCGTTCCTCCCCGCGACGATCATGATCTCGGTGCTGCCACTGTCGGTCGGCGTGGCGGTTCGCGATTGGGACGCTGTCAACTGGGTCGACGTTCGCAACGCGTTCATCGGACGGGTACCTGGGATCGCGCTCGGAGCTGCTGTCGTCGCCATGACCGGCCCTCGGGCGATCGCCGTCATCGTCGGTGTGTCGGTGCTGACCGCAGTCGCGGTGTCGCTCACCGACTTCCGATTCCGAACCACCCCGCGCAACCTCCGCATCGCAGGCGTGTTCTCCGGCATCTTTGGAACCGCCGCCGGGGTGGGCGGACCACCGATGGCCCTGACCTACCAGCACGAGACCGCCCGGGTGATGCGCGCCACCCTCGCCGTCTACTTCGGGTTCGGCTCAACGCTCTCAATTCTCGCGCTCACGATCGCCGGCGAAGTCGGAGGCCGCCAGATCGAGCTGAGCCTGCTCCTACTACCGGCGGTCATGGCGGGCCTCGTGCTCTCCGGCCCCGTGATCGCCCGCCTCCCAGAGGCCCGAGTGAGGGTCGCCGTGCTCGCTCTGTGCACCGTCTCCTCGACAGCGCTGCTCCTCGAAGCACTCTGAGACGACCCGCCCGAGGCGCGCACCGGCCAACCCAGATCGATCGACATAGGGTTGGGACATGCCCTCCGATGACTTCGACTTCACCGAACTCCTGCCCCTCGGCGAGGACACCACCGAGTACCGGCTGATCACGACTGAGGGTGTCGAGACGGTCGACACCTCCGAGGGTCGCTTCCTGAAGGTGGACCCCTCAGCCATCAGACGTCTCACCGCCGAGGCGATGCGAGAGATCGCCCATCACCTGAGAAGCGGGCACCTCGCCCAACTGCGCGCCATCCTCGACGACCCGGAAGCCAGCGACAACGACCGGTTCGTCGCCCTCGACCTGCTGCGCAACGCGGCGGTGGCCGCCGGAGGCGTGCTTCCGATGTGCCAAGACACCGGTACAGCGATCGTCAAGGCCAAGAAAGGTCAATGGGTGCTCACCGGAGGCGGCGATGAGCGGGCCATCGCCGGCGGCATCCAGGACACCTACCTGACGAGCAACCTGCGGTACAGCCAACTCGCCCCGCTCACGATGTACGAGGAGCGCAATACCGGCACGAACCTCCCCGCTGAGATCAAGATCGCGGCGGTCGACGGGGACTCCTACAAGTTCCTGTTCATGGCCAAAGGCGGGGGAAGCGCCAACAAGAGCTTCCTCTACCAAGAGACCAAAGCGCTGCTGAACGAGGCGACGCTCATCCCCTGGGTGTTCGACAAGATGCAGTCGCTCGGCACCTCGGCCTGCCCGCCCTACCACCTCGCGGTCGTCATCGGCGGCACCTCAGCGGAGATGGCAGTCGAGACCGCGAAGCTCGCCTCCGCCCGCTACCTCGACTCGCTCCCCACCGCGGGCTCCGCCCTCGGTCACGGGTTCCGCGACCTCGCGCTCGAGAGCCGATTGCTCGAGCTCAGCCAGCAGACCGGGATCGGAGCCCAGTTCGGCGGCAAGTACTTCTGCCACGACGTCCGAGTGATCCGACTGCCTCGCCACGGCGCCTCCTGCCCGGTCGCGATCGCGGTGTCCTGCTCGGCTGACCGACAGGCGCTCGGAAAGATCACGGCCGACGGTGTGTTCCTCGAGCAACTCGAGCACGATCCAGCGCGATTCCTCCCCGACCCCACCGAGGAAGATCTCGATGACACCGAGGTTGTTCGGGTCGATCTCAACCGACCGATGAGCGAGATCCGCGCCCAACTCTCCGCGCTTGCGGTTCGCACCAGGGTCATGTTGAGCGGCCCGATGGTCGTCGCCCGTGATATCGCCCACGCTCAAATAAAGGAGCGCCTCGACGCCGGCGAGCCAATGCCGGCCTACCTCGCGGACCACTGCGTGTATTACGCCGGACCGGCGAAGACACCGGAGGGCATGGCCTCGGGTTCATTCGGCCCGACGACCGCCGGGCGGATGGACTCCTACGTCGAGCAGTTCCAGTCAGCTGGCGGGTCGTTCGTCATGCTCGCCAAAGGCAACCGCTCGCGGCAGGTCACCGACTCCTGCCGCGACCACGGCGGGTTCTATCTCGGCTCGATCGGGGGCCCCGCGGCTCGACTCGCCCAAGACAACATCATCTCCGTGGAGGTACTCGAGTACCCCGAGCTCGGTATGGAGGCGGTGTGGCGTATCGAGGTACGGGACTTCCCGGCCTTCATCGTCGTCGACGACAAGGGCAACGACTTCTACGAGCAGGTCCGCCTCGAGGCGGCGCAACGCCCAACCAGGGTGTCGATCGGCTGAGCCCTCAGGCGAGGGCGACCAGCTCGAGCCACTCCTGCGAGAAGTAGTCGACCTGCCCGTCGGGCAGCAGCAGCACCTTGGTCGGCTGGAGCCGCTCGACGAACTCGGTGTCGTGGCTGACCAAAATCACCGTTCCCGGCCACGGCTCGAGGGCCTCGGCAACCGCTGAACGGGACGCCGGATCGAGGTTGTTGGTCGGCTCGTCGAGAAGCAACAAGTTGTTGCGGCCTGACATCAACATCGCGAGGGCGAGTTTCGTCTTCTCGCCGCCCGACAGAGTGCCGGCTCGCTGCAACACCTTGTCCCCCGACAGGCCGAACATCCCGAGGAGCCCTCGCAACTCGGTGTCGGTGAGCCTCGTGCCGACGGTGAGCGCCTGACGCATGTTGTCGAGCAGCGAAGCGTCGACGTCGAGGTTGTCGTGCTCCTGCGCGTAGTAGCCCGGCACCACGTTGTGCCCCCAACACACCTCGCCAAGGTCGGCGTCGGTCTCGCCAGCAAGGATGCGCAGCAGGCTCGTCTTACCCGCGCCGTTCAGGCCGAGCACGAGGAGTCGCTCGCCGCGCCCGATGTCGAAGCCAACGTCCTCGAAGACTTTCGGGCCGCCGTATCCCTTGCAGAGGCCGGACACCGTGAGCGAGGTAACTCCGCTCGACGGCGGATCGGGGAAGCGAACCCGCAGAGTCCGATCCCGATCGGAAACGTGCACCCGCTCCGACTCGAGGCGGGCAATTCGGCGCTCCATGTTGTGCGCCATAGCGGCCTTGGTTGCCTTGGCACCGAAACGATCCACCACGCGTTGCATGCGCGCGATCTCGCGCTCCTGCTGGGCGGCGGTTCGGGCACGGCGTCGCTCGTCCTCCGCTCGGGCCGCGACGTATTGCGAGTAGGTGCCCCGATACTCGACGATTCGTCCGGTGTCGGCCTCACCTGGACGGTCGAGGTGCAGCACGCGGGTAATGGCCTCGTCGAGCAATTCAAGGTCGTGGCTGATCACCAGCAACGCTCCCCGGAAGCCGCGGAGGAAGCCGAGGAGCCATTCCTTGGCGTCGATGTCGAGGTGGTTGGTCGGTTCGTCGAGACAGAGCACCTCCGACCCGGCGAAAAGGATTCGGGCGAGTTCGACCCGGCGCCGCTCACCTCCCGACAGCACACCTATCGGCAACTCGAGTCTCGCGTCGGGCACACCAAGCCCAGCGGCGATCGACCGAGCCTCGCCTTCGGCCGCGTAGCCACCCGACGAGGCGAACAGCTCCTCGGCCCGAGAGAAGCGGCGAACCGCGTCCTCCGATGGGGACTCCTCCATGGCGATGCGGAGTTTCTCGATCCGCTCGAGCTGCTCGTCGATCGACCGACCCGACAGCACGTGCGAGATCGCCCGTCGAGAGTCATGGACTCCAGCGATCCGAGGATCCTGCGGCAGGTATCCGAAGGCCCCTCGACGAACCACCCGACCCGACGTCGGATCCTCCTCACCACCGAGCACCCGGAACAGCGAGGTCTTGCCCGCCCCGTTGCGGCCAACGATGCCCACTTTGTCGCGAGCCATCACCGTGAAGTCGGCTGACTCGACGACGGTGCGCCCTCCGACCTCGACCGTGAGCGACTGGGCCTGGAGCACCCCGGCAGGCTACGAGCGCCCGAGCAGAGCGGTCACTCAGTGACGATCGTCGGCAAGACGTCGTCGGTGAAAGCCGTTGGGAGGCACTCCCCTTCGAGCCGTCCTGGCGCCTCGCCGAGAGCGAGGGCGACCTCAGCCACGATCCTCGTCCGGCCGGCCCCAGTGAGGTGAATGCCGTCGCCGCCCACGAGCCGCGGCTCGGCGTCGGTCATGTCGGCCCAGTCGAGGAGATAGACGTTTGGGTCGCCATCCGCGATCGAGCGGATGATGTCGTTCACCACAGTCCGCGTCTCGGTGAACTCGCTCACGGTCAATACCAGCACGGGGCGTGGCGCGAGCCGCTCGATCAACTCCAGCATCTGATCTTCGAAGTTGAGGTAGTCGCCCCGAAAGTTGCTCCCGAAGAAGATGACGGCCGCGTCCCAATCGGCACCATCGCTCGGCGGGAGTCGACGGTTGAGCACCCGATGGGCGAAGTCGATGAAGCGTCCCGGTTCCGCGTCGACCTCGACGTCCCAACCGGCCTCGTTGAGCCGGTTGCACATATCGCCGCCGTAACGCTCCGCCGTCGACGCCATGATCGAGTCCCCGATGACGATGACGCGATTGCCGTCCACCATCTCGCCGAACGTGGCGAGACCGAGATCACCCGGACGGATCCCGTCGCTGTCGAGCACCATCGGCTCCGGTTCGGGCTCGGTCGCCACAGGAGCGGTCTCCTCGGGCGCCGGATCCGCTAACGGAGCATCGCGATCGACAGGAAGACCGATGTCGCCGGGCATCTCGCCGACACCCGCCACCGTGCCCGCGAAAGCTGTCGGCGCGCCAGTTGACGCGGTCGTCGTCGAGCAGGCGACGAGAGCGAGGGGAGCGATCGTGGCGAGGACAGACACCACCAGCGATCGGAAAGACGACGGCACACGCCCATTGAACAGCACGCGCGGTGCCGCACCGTGTCACCGAGGTCGCGACCATCGTCGCGCTTGTCACATCGGGCATCGGCGAGGGAACGCTCGACGGGTACCGTGGTCGTGTGCCGCGCCCCTACGACCTCGTAATCATCGGGCTCGGATCGGCCGGGCTGACGGCGGCGAGATTCGCCTCGGCGGAACTCGGGCTTCGTGTGGCGGCGGTGGAGCGCGACCGGGTCGGTGGCGACTGCCTGTGGAGCGGCTGCGTGCCATCGAAGTCGCTCGCCCGATCGGCCCGCTCAGCCCATGAGGCGCGACGCGCGGTCGACTTCGGTGTGCGCACGGGCGAGGTCACCGTCGACCTCCCCTCGGTCTGGCGACGGATCCGCGATGTGCAGGGGGTGATCGCTTCGGGTGATGACTCCCCGGAACGGCTGGCCGATTGGGGTGTTGACCTCTACAACGGAACGGCGTCGGTGACCGGAGCCCGACGGGTGAGGGTTGACCTCGACGAGGGGACGACCGACCTCGACACTCGGAACATCCTCATCTGCACCGGGTCGCGCGCCCGTATTCCACACATCTCTGGGCTCGCCGAAGTCGACTACCTGACCAACGAAACGCTCTTCGCCCTCGATGCCCCGCCGACGTCGCTTGCCGTCATCGGAGGTGGGCCGTTCGCGGTCGAGAGCGCCCAAGCCCTCAACCGGCTTGGTGTTGACGTGACGCTCTTCGAGGCCCTCGACCGACTGCTCTCCCGTGACGAACCGGAACTCACGGCACGCGTCGCCGAGGTGCTTCGGGCCGAAGGGGTCGATGTCCGCCTCAGCACCGCGGTGACCGGTGTGCGATCCGAGGGCGGTGACGTCGTGGTGGAGACCGCGGACGGTGAGTCTCGTGCGGCGGCGGTGCTGCTCGCCACGGGGAGGACCGCCAACGTTGAATCCCTCGGCCTCGACCGGCTGGGAATCGCCGCGGGACCCGACGGCATCTCCGTCGACGCGCGCTCACGCACGATCGTCTCGTCGATCTACGCCGTCGGAGACGCGGCCGCCGGCCGGTCGCTATTTACCCACTCGGCGGCGCACGACGCCGTCATGGCGGTGCGCGACATGTTCCTCCCCGGCCGAGGCGCCGCCGCGACCCTCGTGCCCTGGGTGACCTTCACCGATCCGCAGTTGGCCCACGTCGGCATGACCGCCACCGAGGCTCGGGAGCGTTTCGGCGAGCGACGAGTGAGGGTCACCCGCTTCGACCTCGCCGACACCGATCGCGCCCGAATCGACTCGACTCCTGAGGGCATGGTGATGGTCGTCACCGCCCGAGGGAAGGTCGTGGGAGGTCACATCCTCGCCCCTGAGGCCGGCGAGATGATCCAGGAGTTGGCTCTGGCGGTGCGTTTCGCGATGTCGATCCGCGAACTCGGCGAGATCGTTCGCGTCTATCCGACGATGTCGACCGGTATCTCCCAGATGGTCGCCGAGCACGTGTTCCGTCGAATCCGACGTCTTCGTCGGGTGGCGAAGCTCAGCCGTCTGATGGGCTAGGGCTCGGATCCAGTTCCTCGAAGGTGTCGATCCGACGAATCGACGGGAACAGCAGCGCGAACGAACCGGCGATCACCACGGTCGCGATTCCCCCACCGGCGATCGCCCAAGGAACCCCGAGGTAGCGGGCGGCGACGCCGCTCTCGAAGGCTCCAAGTTCGTTCGAGGCGCCAATGAAGACCCCTTCCACGGCGGAGACCCGTCCGAGTTGCTCGGGCGGGGTGACAAGGGGCACTAGCGAGCCGCGGATGAACATCGACACCATGTCGGCGGCCGACAGCACGACGAGGGCGAGGAACGCGACCACGTAACTCGTGGTGAGTCCGAAGACGATGGTGCCGAGTCCAAAGACCGCAACCGACACCAGAAGGGTCGGGCCGACCCGTCGTCGGACTGGCGCGACGGCGAGGACGACCGCCATGGTCGCCGCTCCGACACCTGGCGCGGCTCGTAGCCATCCATAGGCGATGTCACCGACGCCGAGTCGCTCCGCCGCGACGATCGGAATGAGAGCGACCGCACCGCCGAACAGCACGGCGAAGAGATCGAGGCTGATGGCACCAAGCACCACTGGAGTACGGCGAATGAACGACAGGCCCTCAAGAGCGAGCTTCAGACTCGGTCGCTGGGAGGGGTCGGAGCGATCGGTCGCGACCGCGGCGGCGCCGGGACGGTACTGGACCGCGAGAATCAAGGGGATCGATGCGGCCGTGAGGAGTGTCGCGACGGCGTAGGCCACCCACGGATCGATGCTGTAGAGCAGTCCTCCGAGGGCCGGCCCGATGATCGACGTCCCGGTGAACGTGGCGGTCCAGAGGGCGACCACGCGTGGCACGTCGCTCGCCGGAACCATGAGGGGCAACACCGCCCGGCGACTCGGCCCGATCATCGCGTCAGCCGTGCCGATGCCGACAGCGATCAGGAAGAGCAGCCACACGCGATCGCCGTCACCGAGGCTGAAGACCACCAGTCCGGCGGCGCAGATGAGTCGGCCGCCGAGGAAGGTTCCAGCAACCCGACGTCGATCGAATCGATCGGCGATGTAGCCGCTCGGAAGCGCGAGAAGGAGGCCGGGAACGAACTGCGCGAGACCGATCAACCCGATGTCGAAGGGGTTGCCGGTCAGGTCGTAAACCTGCTTGAAGAGGACGGTGATCAACAGGTTGATCCCGGTCGCGGCGAGCGCGGTTGAACCGAGGTAGCGGCGAACCGGGCGCTGACGGAGCACGGTCAGCGCTGTCGACACCGGCGAGACGCTAGCCCCGCGATCGAGCCGCCCCCGATTTCGGGATAGTGACGCACGCTACGGACGTGTGACGTTTCATCGGCGATCTGATTGAGAATCGTGATTCCCAGCACACGGGGCGATCTGGACGGATATGAACACTCCTGTGACCGACATGACCCTCATCGCCGGACGTGGCACTGGCGATCGCCTAGCCACCGGTGACGCGTCCGATCCGAACGTTGACTGGTCTGCCACGATTCGCCTCGGCGTCACGATGAGCGCCACGGCCGCCGCGGCCGCGATGGTCACCCACGACTCACTTGGAGCCGTCGGCCGGGGCGTGCTCGTGCTCACCGTCATCGTTGTCGGCTTCACCGGCTCGCTGCTTCGCACGCGTCGCGACTGATCCAACATCTCGTCCAGCAGAGGACGAACGTGCCACGATCGGCGAATGCCGCACCGTCCCGTATTGCTGGTTCATGGCGCTTGGAGCGGAGCATGGTGCTGGGCGGGGCTCCAGACCGAGCTCGAACGACTCGGTGTCGTATCGCACTCGATCGACCTCCCTGGCCATGGTGACTCTCCCCTGCCACTCGGCGATCTAGCGGGCGACGCGCGGGCAGCCGCTGACGCGGCCGCCGTAATCGGACCCGACACCGTGCTTGTCGGGCACTCCTATGGCGGAGCAGTGATTACCGAAGCCGCAGCGCTCACCCCCGTCTCCCATCTCCTCTACATCGCCGCTTTCGCACTCGACGACGGAGAGAGCGTCAACGGCTTCCTTCGTGCCGCGCCCCGTCACCGGGTGGAGCTCGCCGACGCAATCCGACCGGCGGAGGACGGAACGAGCACGCTCGATCCCGAACTCATCGGACCGCTCTTCTACCCCACGCTGAGTGAGTCCGAGCGGGAGGCGCTCGCGGCGCGTCACTCACCGCAGCCGAACGCCGCGATGACCCAAGCGGTCGTCGGCAGCCCTCGCGAGTCGACACCGTCGACGTACGTGCTCTGCCAACGCGATCGCACCGTGCACCCCGAGCACCAGCGGATCATGGCTGCGCGCTGCGATGAGGTGATCGAACTCGATCGCGATCACTATCCGTACATCGAGGATCCGGTCGAGTCGGCGCGCATCATCGCCCGCCTCGCAGCAGCCTGACCATGAACGATCAAGCCGATGCGCTCTTCGAGGAATCGGGAGACCGTCTGGCTCCGACCGAACTTGCCGCCGGGCCCTGGGATCCGGCCAACTGTCATGGCGGGCCTCCGTCAGCGCTTCTCGCTCGAGCGGTCGAGCAACACAACCACGACGAGGGTGTCGAGTGGCAGGTCGCCCGACTGACCATCGAACTTCTTCGGCCGATCCGAGTGCGCCAACCGCTACGAGTCGTCTCGACGACCGAGCGCGCCGGTCGGCGCATCTCCGTGGTCACCGCCTCCCTCATCGATGGGGAGAATGAGGTAGCCGGTGTCCGAGCGCTCCGCATCCGTCGTCGTGAGGACGAACTTCCTTCAGGTGTTGTGCCGGCCTCGACGATGCCAGCCCCGGTCGAGGAGTCACGGCCCGATGTGGCCGACTTCACCGACGACCGGCCGAGCTACGTCGGCCATGCCTGCGAGTTCCGATTCGCGAGCGGCGGCTGGAACCAACTCGGTGAATGCGCGGTGTGGATCCGACTGCTCCAGCCCGTCATCGCCGGCGAGAGCCCGAGTGGACTTCAACGAGTCGCGGCGGCGGCCGACTTCGGCAACGGCGTCTCCGCCGACGTCGACTTCACCAGTTGGCTTTACATCAACCCAGATCTCACGATCCACCTCGCTCGACCGGCTGACGGCGAGTGGATCGGCCTGAGGGCGTCATCGCATCTCGGCGGCACGGGCACCGGCCTCGCGCATTCTGTTCTCCACGACGAGAACGGGCCGCTCGGACTGAGCCTCCAGAGCCTGCTGGTCGAGCCGCGCTGAGCCTCAGCGGCGCGAGCGAGCAACCTCGACGACCGCATCGATCGCCGCCGGATCTTTCAGCGCCCCCCGGCTCGCGACCACGTCGGGATCAGCGCCGAGCAGGATCTTCTTCACCGGCAACTCCAACTTCTTGCCGCTCAGCGTGGTGGGCACGGCATCGAGGCGGTGCACCTCATCGGGCACATGCCGGGGCGACAACTGCGAACGGACGACGGCTCGTATCTCGGCCACCAGATCGGGATCGAGCACTCGACCCTCGCCTTCGCCGACCACGAAGAGCACGAGGAGACCTGGATCGTCACCGTCCTCGGCTTCGAGATGGACCACGAGGGAGTCAGCCACTCCAGGCACCGATTCGACGACCCGGTAGATCTCCGCGGTGCCGACCCGCACTCCACCACGGTTGAGCGTCGCGTCGCTCCGACCGGAGATGACACACGATCCGCGTTCAGAGAAGGTGACCCAGTCACCGTGGCGCCAGATCCCGGGATAGTGCTCGAAGTAACTCGCCGCGTAGCGGCTTCCGTCATCATCGCCCCAGAACCCAATCGGCATCGACGGCATCGGCTCGGTCACCACGAGCTCCCCCTGCGAGCCAACCACCTCACGGCCGTCCTCGTCAAAGGCCGCCACGGCGCAACCGAGGTAGCGGGCGGGGATCTCCCCAGTCCACACCGGTGTCATCGGACTCCCGCCGACGAACGCGGAGGCGATATCGGTGCCTCCGGAGATCGGAGAGAGCAGCGCGGTCGACGACACGTGGTCGTGGATCCAGCGGAACCCCTCGGGGGGCAGCGGCGCACCCGTTGAGCCGACCGCACGGATCGCGGACAAGTCGAATTGCTCGGAGGCCCGGAGCCCTGCGCGGGCACAGGCCGTGAAGAACGGGGCGCCGCCGCCGAACCAGGTGACACGCTCCTCGGCGGCGAGGCTCCACAGCGTCTCGGGTCCATTCGCGTTCGGGTCGCCGTCGTAGAGCACGAGCGTCGAGCCGTGGAGAAGTCCGGAAACGAGGTAGTTCCACATCATCCAGCCAGTGGTGGTGAACCAGAAGAACCGATCCTCGGGACCCATGTCGCCGTGGAGACCCTGCACTTTTAGGTGCTCGAGGAGCACAAGACCCTGACCGTGCACGATCGGTTTCGGCAGGCCGGTCGTGCCAGAGGAGTACAGGACGTAGAGAGGGTGCTCCACCGTGCGACGCTCGAAAGCGAGCGGGCTTTCTGTCGGTGCCTCCATCACCTCCGCCCAGTCGAGGACCGGCACCGCGGCGATCGACGCGGGAAGACCCCCGTCGAGATAGGCGACCGAGATCACCGAGGAGAGCGTCGGCAGCCCAGCGCAGATCTCGGCCACTTCGTCCACGCGCCCGACGGCGTGTCGGCCGTAGCGATAGCCATCCACGGCGAGCAGCACGGTCGGCTCGACCTGCGAGAACCGGTCGAGCACGGCGCGCACACCGAACTCAGGAGCGCACGAGGTCCACACTCCGCCCAGGCTCGACACCGCGAGAAAGGCCACGATCGTCTCGGGGATGTTCGGCAGATAAGCCGCGACACGGTCGCCGGGTCCGACACCGAGCTCGACGAGCGCAGCACGCGCTCGACGCACCGCCTCGATGAGATCAGCACCGCTCATCTCGACGCGGTCCCTCGACTGGGATCGCGCGATGATCGCGGGCCGCGACTCGTCGAGATGACGGAGGCAGTGCTCCGCGAAGTTGGTTCGAGCGCCAGAGAACCAGCGCGCCCCCGGCATCACTCGACGATCGAGAACCTGCTCGACCGCTCCGTCCGAGGCAATGTCGAAGTACTCCCAGATCGCGGCCCAGAAATCCTCGAGTCCCGTGCTGACCGACCATGCCCACAGCGCCTCGTAATCGGGGAAATCGCGCCCGGTGCGCCGCTCACAGAGATCGATGAAGGTTCCGAGCCGCGTCGACCGGCGGGCGTCCACCGGTGGAGTCCAGAGCACCTCGGGTCGCGTCATATCCACGACAACAGTCTGACCGAGGAGCCACCCGCGCGACGAGTGAGCGGCGACGGCTAGGTTCGCCGCATGGGACGGATCGACCTCGAACATGACGGCATCTCCGGCTACCTGGCCGAATCGGCGACGGGAAGCGGGCCGGGCGTCATCGTCGTCCAAGAGTGGTGGGGGCTCGACAGCGGCATCATCCAGATCTGCGACGAGTTGGCCGCAGCCGGTTTCACCGCGTTCGCTCCCGATCTCTACCGAGGCGAGTTGGCCGGACACACCGAGATGGATCGCGCCGGCGAACTCATGGCCGCTCTCCCCATGGATCGCGCCGCCGCCGATATGAGCGGCGCAGTCGATCACTTGGCGTCGCTCGAATCGACCAGCGGCGACGGTGTCGCCGTCATCGGCTTCTGCATGGGCGGCATGTTGACCTTCGTGCTCGCCGCGCTCCGCCCCGACCTCGTCAAGGTCGCCGTGCCGTTCTACGGGTTCCCCTCCGGAGACGACCAGCCGGACTACTCGCGGATCTCCGCGGTGGTACGCGGCCACATGGCCGAGCAAGACGACTTCTTTCCCCCGTCGGGCGCCGTCGACCTTGAGGCCCGGCTCCGGGCTGGTGGCGTTGACGCCGAGCTCACAGTTCACGAGGGCACCGGTCACGCCTTCATGGCCCCCCACGACGCCCTCGGCACCCAGCGCGCTGATCTCGCGGCCGAGATCTGGCCGCAGGTTCACGACCTCATCCGATCGACGATCGGTTAGTGCTGTCGGAGTTCCGCGCGGTGGCAGCCGACGAGGTGGTCATCGACGAGGCCCATCGACTGCATGAGGGCGTACATCGTGGTCGGCCCGACGAAGCGCCAACCCCGGCGTCGAAGGTCACGTGACAACGCGACTGAGGTATCGGTGATGGCCGGGACCTCCGACATCGCCCGGGGCCGTGGTCGAGTCGGTTCCCGAAACCCCTCGAAGTAGGCGCCGAACGAGCCGAACTCATCGATCAGCCCGGACGCAAGCCGAGCGTTGGCGATGACCGACTCGACTTTGCCTCGGTGACGGATGATCCCCGGGTCAGCGAGCATCTCCTCGACCCGACTGGGTCGAATCGTTGCCACGCGCGCCGGATCGAAGCCGTGGAACCATGTGCGCAACCGGTCCCGCTTTCTCAGCACGGTCAACCAGCTGAGTCCCGCCTGGAACCCCTCCAGGCTCACCTTCTCAAACCACTCGACATCGCTGACGGGCGGCCGTCCCCATTCGTTGTCGTGGTAGGCGACGTAGTCGTCGTGGCCAGCGCACCAGGCACACCGCTGAAGCCCGCCCTCTCCAGTGACGAGGTCGGCTCCCAGCATCTGGGCGAGGATAGGCCGGCCTTCGCGCGCGAACCGTCGAGGGCGTAGCCTCAGCCCATGCCGACGCCACGCGAGATCTGGGAGGCCGAGTTCGGTGCCGCGCCTCGACGCGACGCCGACTTCGAGACGATGTCGGGAATCCCCGTCGAGCCCGTGTACGGGACCGACGATGGCGAGTTCCCCGGCCAGTTCCCGTACACGCGCGGCCCCTACGCGTCGATGTACCGGTCGCGGCTGTGGACGATGCGGATGTTCGCCGGGTTCGGCACCGCCGAGGACACCAACTGGCGTTTCAAGGAGATCATTCGCGCCGGTGGTGGCGGGCTCTCAACGGCGTTCGACATGCCGACCCTCCTCGGCATCGACTCCGATGACCCGATGGCGCTTGGCGAGGTGGGACGTTGCGGTGTCGCGGTCGACACCCTCGCCGATATGGAAGACCTCTACGCCGATATCGATCTCGGCGAGGTCACCACCTCCATGACGATCAACTCGCCGGCCGCGGTGATCTTCGCGATGTTCGTCGCGCAGGCCGAGAAGGCGGGCATTCCACGCGCCCGCCTCGGCGGGACCCTGCAGAACGACATTCTGAAGGAGTACCAAGCGCAGAAAGAGTTCGTCTTCCCGCCGCGGCAGTCGATGCGACTCGTACGCGACACGATCGCCTTCACCTCGGCCGAGATGCCGAGGTGGCATTCGGTGTCGATCTCGGGATACCACATTCGCGAGGCCGGCTCGACGGCGGTTGAGGAACTCGCCTTCACTCTCGCCAACGGGTTCGCCTACGTCGAACTCGCACTCGCCGCCGGTCTCCCAGTCGACGCCTTCGCCCCCCGACTCAGTTTCTTCTTCAACGCTCACATCGATTTCTTCGAGGAGATCGCCAAGTACCGCGCGGCTCGGCGCATCTGGGCCCGTTGGATGCGCGACCGCTACGGCGCTGAGGACCCCCGCTCGATGCAGTGCCGGTTCCACACGCAAACCGCCGGTGTCTCCCTCACCGCTCAGCAACCCGAGTTGAACATCGCCCGCACCGCGATCGAGGCCCTCGCTGGAGTGCTCGGTGGAACCCAGAGCCTGCACACCAACTCGATGGATGAGGCAATGGCGCTCCCGACGGAGAAGGCCGCTCGAATCGCGCTGCGCACCCAGCAGATCATCGCCAACGAGACCAACGTCGCCCACGTCGCCGACCCGCTCGGAGGTTCGCACTACGTCGAAGCGCTCACCGACGAGGTGGAGCGCCAAGCCGAAGAGATCTTCGCCCACATCGAGGAGCTCGGCTCCGGCTCCATGCTCGAGGGGGCAATTAAGGGGATCGAGGAGAACTGGTTCCAGGGCCGCATTAGCGACTCCGCGTTCGAACTCGAGCGCAAGGTCAACGAGGGGCGTCGGATCATCGTTGGCGTGAACGCCTTCACCGAAGGCAACGAGGAGGAGCAGATCCCGCTCCTGCGCATCACCAACGAGGATGAGCAGCGCCAGCGCAAGCGGCTCGACGCGGTGCGCGATCGCCGCGATGAGTCGAAGGTGAACGCCGTTCTCGAGCGCCTCCGCGCCGAGGCAGCCGACCCGGAGATCAACCTCATGCCGACGCTCATCGAAGCGGCTCAGGCCTACGCCACGCTCGGGGAGATCATGTCGACGATGGGCTCGGTGTTCGGACGGCATGTCGAGGTGCCGACGTTCTGAGCGTCGGGTGAGGTGAATGACGATGGCTGGTGAGCGAATCCTGGTGGCGAAGGTCGGCCTCGACGGTCACGACCGCGGGGTGAAGGTGGTCGCGCGCATCCTGCGCGACGCGGGCTTCGAGGTGATCTACACGGGTCTCTTCCAAACCCCGGAGACGGTCGCGGCCGCGGCCGTCGACGAGGATGTCGACGCGATCGGTCTCTCGATGCTGTCCGGCGCCCACATGACGCTCGCGCCAGCTGTGGTCGAGGCGGTCCGGGCGCGTGGAGCCGACATCCCGGTCATGGTCGGCGGCATCGTTCCGAACCACGACCTCGACGAGTTGAGGGCCGCCGGTGTCAGCGCGGTGTTGACGCCCGGGTCGACTGCCGAGCAGATCATCGATGAGGTGCGACGGGTGCTCGACGCCGAGACGACGAGCTGAGCGATGCCTCTCGACGCCGACGTCGCCGAGCTCGTGAGGGTGCTCGCTGAGACGGGAGCCCCCGCGCTGTCCGACGGCACGGTGGATGAGGCACGACGGAACTACGACGCGGCTCCGAAGCCCGATCCCGACCCTCTCCCCCACGTCGTCGACCTCACCGTCGCCGGCCCCCACGGGGAGGTGCCGATCCGCGTCTACGCCGCGGTCTCCGATCCGCGCGATCTTCCGGTGGTCGTGTTCTTCCATGGAGGCGGCTGGGTGTTGTCCAGTGTCGATGGGCATGACCCGACAGCGCGTCGACTTGCAGTACTCACCGGCGCACTCGTGGTCTCCGTCGATTACCGACTCGCACCCGAACATCCCTTCCCAGCTCCACACGACGACTGCTGGACGGTCACCGAATGGCTGAGCCGCGAGGCGGCATCCATCGGAGGCGATCCCGACAGGGTCGCTGTGGCCGGCGACTCCGCCGGTGGCAACCTCGCCGCTGGCGTCGCGATCAGAGCTCGCGACGAGGGCCTCACCCTCCGACACCAGTGCTTGATCTATCCCTGTATCGACAGCGATCAGGCGCCGTATGCGTCGATGCGCGAGAACGCCGAGGGCTACTTCCTCACCGCGGCCGATATGGACTGGTTCTGGGACCGTTACGTCGATCCGTCCTTGCGGCACGATCCGCGGGCGGTACCCGCTCGCCTTGAGGATCTCTCCGGATTGGCCCCTGCTCTGGTGCTCTCCGCCGAGTTTGATCCCCTTCGCGATGAGGCGGAGGTGTACGCCTCTCGACTCGCTGCGGCTGGTGTGCCCGTCGAGATAGTGCGCAGCCCTGGTGTGGTGCACGGCTTCGTGACCCGCTGGCACACGATGTCGCGGGCGCATGAGGCGCATGAGGTGATCGCCACCGCGCTGCGTCGCGCGTTGGCATGAGCGAGCTCCGCCGGAGTCTCGGCGTCGCCGACGCCGTCGTGATCGGCGCGGGCTCGATGCTCGGTGCCGGAGTGTTCGCCGTATGGGGTCCGGCCGCCGATGCGGCCGGAGCGTGGCTGCTCCTCGGCCTCGCGATCGCGGGCGTCGTCGCGTTCTGCAACGCGACCTCCTCCGCCCAACTCGCCGCCCGGCACCCCGAGTCTGGGGGAACCTATGTCTACGCCCGCGAGGAACTCTCCACCTTCTGGGGGCACGTTGCCGGTTGGGGTTTCGTGGTCGGCAAGACGGCATCGTGCGCCGCGATGGCGCTCACCGCCGGCGCGTACATCTGGCCTGAGCGCCGCGTCCTCATCGCGAACCTCGCCGTGGTGGCCGTGTTCAGCGTGAACCTCGGCGGCCTGTCGAGAACGGTTCGGGTGACGAGGTGGCTGCTCGTCATCACGATGACGACGATCGTGGTCGCGCTCGGTTCCGGAATTGGCGCTCCCCGCGTCACGATCGACTGGTCACTTGGGTCAACCTCGCCGTTGGGCGTGTTGCGATCGGCCGGTCTGATCTTTTTCGCCTTCGCTGGCTACGCACGCATCGCCACCCTCGGCGAGGAGGTGCGCGAGCCAGCGCGAACGATCCCGCGGGCAATCCCGCGAGCGCTCGGCGCGGTGCTCGTCGTCTACGCCATCGTCGCGATCATGGTGATCGCGACGCTGCCAGGAGCACTGCTCGGCGATGACGCGACCCCGCTTCGGTCGGTTGTCGAGGCCGGACCGCTCGCGGCTCTCGGCCCGTTGGTGCCTATCGGCGCCGCGATCGCCTGCGGCGGGGTTCTGCTCAACCTGATCCCCGGCGTGTCGCGCACGGTGCTCGCCATGTCGCGGCGCAGAGAGCTGCCAAAGTTTCTCTCCGTGGTCAACGCTCGTCGAGCAACGCCGCTACGGGCCGAAACGACGGTGGTCATCGCTGTGCTCGTGCTGGTCAACACCCTCGATCTCGGTTCCTCGATCGCGGTCTCTGGTGTGGCGGTGCTCGCCTACTACGCGATCACCAACGTCTCAGCGCTCGCGATGCCGAGGGAGGCGCG
>JAFMMJ010000010.1 GCA_017859785.1 Ilumatobacteraceae bacterium | reverse complement strand
CGCCTTGGTATTCTCTACCCGCCCACCTGTGTCGGTTTGGGGTACGGGCACCGTGCCAACTCACTGCTGGGATTTTCTTGGCAGCATGGGATCAGTGACTTAACCTTTTCGGTATCGGCATCACGTCTCAGCGTTGTGGCCCCGACTCTCATCAGGGCCCGCCTACACGCTTACCCGGGGACTACCATCGCCCCGGCTCACCTACCCTCCTGCGTCCCCCTTCAGCTATCCGCCGGCAACTCGGTTGGTTCGCTTCCCGAAGGAAACAGCCCCGACGTTGTCACCATTGGACTTGGCGCGGACACGGTGGTACTGGAATATTGACCAGTTGTGCATCGACTACGCCTTTCGGCCTCGCCTTAGCTCCCGACTAACCCTGGGGGGAATAGCCTTCCCCAGGAACCCTTGGGCTTTCGGCGGAGGGGTTTCTCACCCCTCTCTCGCTACTCATGCCTGCATTCTCACTTGATACCGCTCCACGACTGTTCACACAGCCGCTTCGCTGCAGCATCAACGCTCCTCTACCGCTCGTACAAAGTACGAACCCATAGCTTCGGCTCTGAACTTGAGCCCCGTTACATTGTCCGCGCAGGACCACTCGACCAGTGAGCTATTACGCACTCTTTCAAGGGTGGCTGCTTCTAAGCCAACCTCCTGGCTGTCTGGGCAATCCCACATCGTTTTCCACTTAGTTCAGAATTTGGGGCCTTAGCTGATGGTCTGGGCTGTTTCCCTTTCGTCCAACGAAGCTCATCCCCCGTGGACTCACTGCCGTGCTCTGGAGTACCGGTATTCGGAGTTTGACTGGGTTCGGTAAGCTTGTAGGCCCCCTAGCCCAATCAGTGCTCTACCTCCGGCACTGAACACACGACGCTGCACCTAGATGCATTTCGAGGAGAACCAGCTATCGCCAAGTTTGATTAGCCTTTCACCCCTATACACAGCTCATCCCCGCCATTTTCAACTGACGTGGGTTCGGTCCTCCACGGAGTCTTACCTCCGCTTCAACCTGGCCATGCATAGATCACTTGGCTTCGGGTCTACAGCATGCGACTCAACGCCCTATTCAGACTCGCTTTCGCTTCGGCTACCCATCACTGGTTAACCTTGCCACATACCGTAACTCGCAGGCTCATTCTTCAAAAGGCACGCTATCGAGGCCACCCGAAGGTGACGACTCTCTAACTGCTTGTAAACCAACGGTTTCAGGTACTATTTCACTCCCCTCCCGGGGTACTTTTCACCTTTCCCTCACGGTACTGGTTCACTATCGGTCGCCAAGGAATACTTAGACTTATGGAGTGGTCTCCACAGATTCACGCCGGTTTTCACGGTCCCGGCGCTACTTGGGATCCCAGGCGGAGGCTGCATGTGTTTCAAATACGGGGCTATTACCCACTCTGGCGCACCTTTCCAGGTGACTTCTTCTACACAGCAACTTGGTAACTCCGTGCGTGATCTGACGCTCACGCTCCTGGTCCCGCTACCCCACATCAGCAACGCCGCCAGGCTTGGCACTGATGTGGTTTGGTCTCTACCCTTTTCGCTCGCCGCTACTTAGGGTGTCGCGGTTGCTTTCCTTTCCTCGGGGTACTGAGATGTTTCAATTCCCCCGGTTCCCTCCACCGGCCCTATGTATTCAGGCCGGGGTAACACTCCATGACGAGTGCTGGGTTTCCCCATTCGGACATCTGCGGATCGAGGCCTAGTCGACGGCTCCCCGCAGCTTTTCGCAGTCACTCACGTCCTTCATCGGTTCTTGGCGCCAAGGCATCCACCGTTGGCTCTTTGTAGCTTGGAAAATACTCATTATTCGATCGTTATTAAAACGAACAAGATGCTCGTGCTTGCTCTGCAGTTCTCAAGGTGCGCGATGACGCATACGGATCGAAGATCGACGTAGCGGCGCCTGAGGGGACTCCCTCAAAACGGAAGAGAAGACATGTCGACAATCGTCGTCCACGAGGAGGGACCGAATCCCTGCAACCCGTTTCGGAGGACCGAACGACACGCCAGTGCACCAACTGGAAGTGTCTCGCACCGGGTGGTCGAATGACCACTCAACGGTGGAGAGAAACTCCTTAGAAAGGAGGTGATCCAGCCGCACCTTCCGGTACGGCTACCTTGTTACGACTTCACCCCAATCACCGATCCCACCTTCGACGGCTCCCTCCCAAGGGTTGGGCCACCGGCTTCGGGTGTTACCGACTTTCGTGGTGTGACGGGCGGTGTGTACAAGGCCCGGGAACGTATTCACCCCGGCGTGCTGATCCGGGATTACTAGCAACTCCGGCTTCATGGAGTCGAGTTGCAGACTCCAATCCGAACTGAGACCGGCTTTGTGGGATTCGCTCACTCTCGCGAGATCGCAGCCCTCTGTACCGGCCATTGTAGCGTGTTTGCAGCCCTGGGCATAAGGGGCATGATGACTTGACGTCATCCCCACCTTCCTCCGAGTTGACCCCGGCAGTCTCCTATGAGTCCCCAACTAAATGCTGGCAACATAGGATAAGGGTTGCGCTCGTTGCGGGACTTAACCCAACATCTCACGACACGAGCTGACGACAGCCATGCACCACCTGTGTAAGGCCCCGAAGGACACCCTATCTCTAGAGCTTTTCCCTACATGTCAAACCCAGGTAAGGTTCTTCGCGTTGCATCGAATTAAGCAACACGCTCCGCTGCTTGTGCGGGCCCCCGTCAATTCCTTTGAGTTTTAGCCTTGCGGCCGTACTCCCCAGGCGGGGCACTTAATGCGTTAGCGACGGCGCGGATCTCGTTGGTTGAGACCCACACCTAGTGCCCAACGTTTACGGCGTGGACTACCAGGGTATCTAATCCTGTTTGCTACCCACGCTTTCGCTCCTCAGCGTCAGTTACGGCCCAGAGCGGCGCCTTCGCCACTGGTGTTCCTCCTAATATCTGCGCATTTCACCGCTACACTAGGAATTCCCCGCTCCCCTACCGCACTCTAGTCACAGCAGTATCGGGTGGCGTCTCTGGGTTGAGCCCAGAGTTTTCACACCCGACTTACTGAACCGCCTACGAGCTCTTTACGCCCAATAAATCCGGACAACGCTTGGTGCCTACGTGTCACCGCGGCTGCTGGCACGTAGTTGGCCGCACCTTCTTCTACAGGTACCGTCATTTTCTTCCCTGCTGAAAGCGGTTTACAACCCTAGGGCCTTCATCCCGCACGCGGCGTTGCTGCATCAGGCTTTCGCCCATTGTGCAATATTCCCCACTGCTGCCTCCCGTAGGAGTCTGGGCCGTGTCTCAGTCCCAGTGTGGCTGATCATCCTCTCAGACCAGCTACCCGTCGATGCCTTGGTGAGCCGTTACCTCACCAACAAGCTGATAGGCCGCGAGACCCTCCCGATCCGGTAACCCTTTCGTCGGTCCGCCATGCGACGGTCCGACGGCATCCGGTATTAGCAGTCGTTTCCAACTGTTATCCCAGAGACCGGGGCAGGTTTCTCACGTGTTACGCACCCGTTCGCCACTAGGTCTTCACCAATCCGAAGATCGGATGGACCTCGTTCGACTTGCATGTGTTAAGCACGCCGCCAGCGTTCGTCCTGAGCCAGGATCAAACTCTCCAACAAGAACCGGCCCGACCCACGGACGGTTGTCCATTGACCGGGCAGATCTGAAGTCGAGCGCGGAACCGAGTGGAATGACCCGGCGATCCGCGATCTTGACTGAATTATGTTTGCCACCGGGTGGGTACCCGGCAGCAGAATTGACAGACAGTCGTGTCTCAGGAGCCGAAGCTCCCCCTGACCGACTGCCCGCACTGGCGTTCTGTCTTCTCTTCCGTTTTCAAGGAGCCGAAGCTCTGGCACATCCGGCGGACCGGCTTGGTGCCCTCTGGACAAAACCGTCTCAGAGGCGACTGCAGACGCTACTGCCCCGGTGTGGCGGCAACAACCCCGATGTCAGGAAAAAACCCGGACCAGGTGATGTGACTTTCGCCCCTTCTGAAGGAGCAGGCGACCACCCGGAAGAAGATCAGCCGTCTCAAGGCTCGCACCGGGTTCGATCACCTCGCCGTTGCAGCGGAAACCCCGCCCATCAATGGTCCGTCTCGCATCGCCGAGGCTTGAGGCGAGGCCCACCCTCACCATGAGGGCGGCGACATCGGCGAGATCGGAGACCGAGACCTCGCTCGAATCGATCTCCGCGCCCACGACATCGAGCGCCTCGGCGGAGGCCTCGCGAGGATCTTGACCGAACAGCACCGCCGCCGCGGCGCTCGCCGCTTCCGCTGCCTCACGGCCGTGAACCAATGCCGTGAGCTCGTCAGCCAACTCCCGTTGCGCCCGGCGCTCGTGAGGAGCCGCGGTGTGCTGATCAACCAGGGAGTCGATCGTCTCGACCGACCGGAGCGAGAATCGCAGCAGGCGGTCTCGCACGTCAGCGTCGTCGGTCTGCAGCCAGAACTGTCGGAAACGGTAGGGCGAGGTGCGGGCCGGATCGAGCCACACCGCTCCATCGGCGGTCTTACCGAACTTCGAACCGTCAGACTTGGTCAGCAGGGGCCACGTGAGGCCGTGAGCGGAACCCCCCGAGGTGCGACGGATCAGATCGATACCAGCGGTGATGTTTCCCCACTGGTCACTCCCACCCATCTGCATCTCGACTCCGTGCGCGTCGTGAAGGTGTCGGAAGTCGTTGGCCTGCAAGAGCATGTAGCTGAACTCGGTGTACGAGAGACCGGTATCGCCCGAGAGACGCGAGCGCACCGAGTCCTTCGCCAGCATCTGGCCGATCGTGACGTGCTTGCCGACCTCTCGGAGGAACTCGAGCATCCCGATCGGCGCGGTCCACTCGGCGTTGTCGACGAGCGTCGCTGGATTCGACGTCGATTCGAAATCGAGAAGCCGAGCGAGCTGACCTTTAATCGCGAGGACGTTGTGCTCAAGCTCCTCCCGGGTGAGCAGATTTCGCTCCTCGGACCGTCCGCTCGGATCTCCCACCATCCCGGTCGCGCCTCCAGCAAGGGGGAAGACCCGGTGTCCGGCCTCTTGGAATCGTCGGAGCCCGAGTTGCCCGAGCAGATGTCCGACGTGGAGCGAGTCAGCTGTCGGGTCGAACCCGACGTACACCCCAATCGGTCCGGAGGCGAGCCGCGCACCGAGGGCGGCGCGGTCGGTTGAATCGTGAACCAGTCCACGCGCCTCGAGTTCGGTGATCAGATCCATCGTCTGATCTTGCCATGCCACTGCCCAATCCACATCTCCCCGATTACCGTGCCGGCATGAACGAGAGCGGCGATTCCCTCGGCGCCAGTTTCGCTCGATTCGCCGACGAGATCCGCCGGGCGGCCCCCACCTACGGCGCGATCTGTGAAGGAGTCGCCGCCGCGCCCGAGGTGCTCGCCCTCCTCGACGGCGTTCCCGCGCCACAACGGCGGCCGGTGCTCCTCCTCGCTGCCGTCCACCATCGACTGCTCGAATCACCCGAGGAGCCACTCGCCCGGCACTACCGAACCATCACATCCGAATCCGATAACAGCGACCCGGTTCCTGCCTTCATCGCGTTCTGCGCCAAGCACGCGCGCGCTCTCCGATCCACCATCTCGAACCGATCTACCCAGACCAACGACGTCGGACGCGCCGCGTTGATCTACCTTGCCCTCTCCCCAATCGCCGCCGACAGCCAAGCGCCACTCGGTCTCGTCGACATCGGCACCAGCGCAGGTCTCAACCTGCACCTCGACCGATTCACCTACCGCTTCCACGACGAAGACGGAGGGGAAGTGCGACTGCCCGGAAGCGCACCCGAACTCGACTGCCTCGTGCGGGGCGCCACGGTTGACGCCGTGCTCGATACATCACTCCCCCGGATCGGCAACCGACTCGGCGTCGACCCGTCTCCCATCGACCCGCGAGACCCTGAAGAGGCTCGCTGGCTGCTCGCCTGTCTCTGGCCCGACCAGATCGAGCGGGTCGACCGACTCCGAGCGGCCCTCACCGTCGCGGCCGACCATCGCAACGAGGTGGAGATCCTCACCGGCTCGGGGGTCGACCGGGTCGCAGAGGGCGTGGAGCGCGCACGCGCCGCTGGGTGCCTCCCCGTGGTGGTCAACACCTGGAGCCTCACCTACTTCACCCCTTCAGATCGAGTCACCTATGTGGAGGAGTTGGATCGGCTCGGAGCCAACGACGACCTCGCGTGGATCTACCTCGAGGCACCAAACGAAACTCCCGAACTCCCTTGGGGCGAGGTGGACAGGAATATCTCGCTCTCGGTGCTCCGGCATATCCACTGGAAGGGCGGTCAACGCTCCGAGCGCACCGTCGGCATCGCCCACCCTCACGGCCGGTGGATCGAGATCACCGACCGCTGACGGCCGGGCTGGCGTCAGATTTGACGGGCGAAAGCGATGACCGCATCGGCGAGCATCTGCACAGCGATAGCCGCGAGCAAGAGCCCGGCGATCCGGCTGAGCAACAAGATCCCTGAGTTGCGGAGTAGCCGGATGAGGAGACCGGAGAAGCGCATCGCGAGATACACGGCGAGCAGCACTCCTGCAATCGCGAGAGCGATAAGGCTGCGATCCGCGGCGTCCTCCGCCCGGCCGACGAAGACGATCGTCGCAACGATCGCTCCGGGCCCCGCCAAGAGCGGGGTGCCAAGTGGCACCATCGCCACACCGACATGGTCGTCTGGGTCGAGGGCGTCGGCCTCGTCGCGATCTGAGCCGGTCAGCAACTCGAGCGCCACCAGCAACAACAAGAGGCCACCGGCACCCTGAAGCGCTGGCACCGAGACATCGAGGTAGTCGAGCACCTGACGGCCGAGGATGGCGAACACCCCGATCACGGCCGCCGCGGTCACTACCGCCACGAGCGCGGCCCGATTTCGAGCGCTCGCCGAGAGGCGTCGCGTGACCGAGAGGAAGATCGGAACGTTGCCGACCGGATCCATGATCACCAGCATCGTCACCAGGACCTCAGCGAGAAACCGGGTGTCACTCACCCGGTCCACCTGTCGCGCCGGGACTGGTCATCGCTAAGACGGGCGAGGAGGCGAACGTGCTGATCCCTGGCCGCCGAAGGAGAACCCCCGCCCCTCGAGGTGCGCATCGCCGCGCCGTTCAGACCTCCGAAGAAGGCCCGCACCTCCTCACCGAGGGAGTCGGACGCGATATCAGCGAGCGACCCCTCACCGGCGAGATGACGGCGAACGAGCGCGCCAACCGTGGCGTGCGCCTCCCGGAACGGTCGACCGGATCGCACGAGGAACTCCGCGAGGTCGGTGGCGGCGAGCACCTCGGCCCCAGATGCTCTCTCCATGGCCTCGGGAACGAACCGGGCGGTCGCCAACATGCCACCGACCGCCGCGAGAGCGAGCACCACCTGGTCGACAGCATCGAAGAGCGGTTCCTTGTCCTCCTGAAGGTCCCGGTTGTAGGCGAGGGGAAGACCCTTGAGCGTCGCGAGGAGGCCCGTCAGATGCCCGATGAGTCGTCCAGACTTTCCCCTCGCGAGCTCCGCGATATCAGCGTTCTTCTTCTGCGGCAGCATCGAGGAGCCCGTCGCGTAGCCGTCATCGAGCACGGCGAATCCGAACTCCTCCGAGGTCCACAGCACCCATTCCTCGCCGATGCGAGAAAGATGGACGCCCAGAAGGGCCAAATCGAAGAGTGCCTCGGCGACGAAGTCTCGGTCGCCGACCGCGTCGAGGGAGTTCTCGAAAACCGAGGAGAAGCCGAGTTCCCGTGCCGTGAACTCAGGATCGATCGGCAAGGAAGTCCCGGCAAGCGCCCCCGCTCCAAGCGGTGACACATCGGCTCGTTCGATCGTCGACAGCAGCCGGTCGACATCGCGAGAGAGGGCCCATGCGTGTGCCATGAGGTGATGAGCGAGCGACACCGACTGAGCGCGTTGGAGGTGCGTGTAACCGGGCAGGGTGATGTCGAACGACTCCCCAGCTCGCGAGGCGAGCACGCCTTGGAGGGCGAGCACCCCGTCGACCACATCGAGGAGGGCCTCGCGTGTCCACAGCCGTAGATCGGTGGCGACCTGGTCGTTGCGGCTCCGCGCCGTGTGGAGACGCGCCCCGGCCTCTCCAGCGAGTTCGGTCACCCGCCGTTCGACGGCGGTATGGATGTCCTCATCCGAAGGAAGGAACTCGAGGGTCCCGGCGAGCAATTCGGACTCAACCTGCTCGAGAGCCACTCGCACGAGCTCGCCGTCCTCGGCCGACATGAGCCCTGCCCGAACCAGGCCAGCGACATGGGCCCTCGAGCCGCGCACGTCGTGAGGGCCAAGACGCCGATCGAACGGCAGGCTCACCGTGTACGCCATCAGCGCCTCAGCGGGACCCCCCTCAAATCGGCCGTGCCACAGCGTTGATCCTGCGCTCATCGCCCCGATCCGTCCTCGATGCCGGCGAGCTCCCTCAACGATTCTGCGAGTCGCTGGCCGCCGACGTCCTCCGATGCCACGCACAGCATCGTGTCATCCCCGGCCACCGTTCCAATGAGACCCTCAACCCCGCTTCGGTCGAGAGCGGAGGCCACCACGTGAGCGCAGCCGGGAGGCGTGCGCACAACGACGATCGACCCGGAGTGGGTGACCTCGGCCACCCACTCCCCCATCACCCGCCGCAACTGGTCGAGCGGCGCGATGCGATCAGGGGCGAACACCGGCAAGGCGTACACGGACTGTCCCGCCGAGGAACGGATCTTGATCGCGCCGATGTCGTCGAGATCGCGCGAAACCGTGGCCTGCGTTGCCGAGATCCCCTCGGCCGAGAGCAACTCGACGAGTTGGGACTGACTCGCGATCTCGGAGGCTTCGATGAGCCGGGTCACCGCCTGCTGTCGGCGGGCCTTGGCGCTCATGACCCACCCGCCATGAACGTGAGGAGACCACGAGCGGCGTGCATCCGATCATGCGCTTGGACGATCACCCTGCTCCGCGGACCGTCGAACACATCAGCAGAGACCTCGAGACCTCGGTAGGCCGGCATGCAATGCATGAAGATCGAGTCGTCCGCCGCGAGAGCCATGAGCGATGTGTTGACGGTGTAGTCAGCGAACGCAGCGCGTCGTACTGCGGCATCGTCTTCCTGGCCCATCGACACCCAGGTGTCGGTGTGCACGGCGTGCGCCCCGACTACCGCTGCGCGCGGGTCGACGGTCTGTGAGATCGCCGCAGCACCGAGGCCTGAGAGTCGTTCGAGTTCGACGTCGCTCGCCTGGTAACCGGCAGGGCACGCGAGGCGCACTTCCATTCCGAGGAGAAGCGAAGCCTCGGCGAGGGACCGTGCGACATTGTTGTAGTCGCCAACCCAGGCGACGACCCTCCCGGTGAGTTCCCCGAACTCGCGTTGCATCGTGAGCGCATCCGCGAGGGCTTGCATCGGGTGCGAGTGGTCGGAGAGGAGGTTGATCACGGTGGTCACCGCCGCGTCGCGCATACGCACGAGGTGGCCGTGGTCGAACACTCGCGCGGCGACAATCCGGTGGTATCCAGCGAGTACGCGAATCACGTCCTCAACCGGCTCACGGGTGTCGAGTCCGACCTCCTCGCCGCGGGTGTACACCGGGTGGCCGCCGAGTTGCACCACCGCCATCTCCATGGAGTGACGGGTTCGATTCGACGGCTTCTCGAAGACGAGCGCGACACCATCACCCTCGAGGGGACGCCCGAGGTCCGAGACCGGCGACCGCGCCAAGTGGAGCACGCGCCGAAGGCCATCGGCGCCAAGATCGGTGATGTCGAGCATGGCGTTCAGCTCAGCCATCGGACGGCCTCCTCGACGCGAGATCAGCCACGACGCCAGCGAGGATCTCCGCGGCCTCGTCGATCTCCTCCGCGCTCACGGTCAGCGGAGGCGCGAGGCGGATCGTTGAGGCGTTCACCGCGTTCACGATCAGGCCGGCCTCCAGACAACCAGCGGCGACCTCGGCTGCGACCACTCCTTCGGCGAGCTCGACGCCGAGGAGAAGACCAGATCCCCGGACGCCGTCGACTCCGGCGCGATCCGCCAGGGCAGCCCGGATCCGCTTGCCACCGGTGACGGCGAGGTTCGGCGCGTCGAGACGTGTCATCTCGTCGATGACCGCGAGGACCGCTGACGTCGCGAGGGCTGTTCCGCTGAAGGTGCTGCCGTGGTCGCCGGGACTGAACGAGCGCGCGACCGATGTTGGCGCCCAGCAGGCGCCGACGGGCATGCCGTTCCCCATTCCCTTGGCCATCGTGACGACATCCGGTGAAACACCGGCGTGCTCGAACCCGAACCATCGGCCGGTTCTCGCGAATCCGGTCTGGACCTCGTCGACGATCATGAGTGCGCCAGTGGCGTCACAGAGCTCGCGAATGCCCTCCAAGTAGCCAGCAGGCGCCGGTTGCACTCCGCCTTCCCCCTGGATGGGCTCGATGAGGACCGCGGCGACCGAGGCGTCGACGGCCGCCCTCATCGCATCGAGATCGCCCCATGCGACGTGCCGGAAGCCCTCAGGCATGGGTTGGAACGGCTCGTGCTTCGACGGTTGACCGGTTGCGGCGAGCGTGGCCAGCGTTCGACCGTGGAACGAGCCGAGCGCGCTCACCACGGTGTGCCGACCTCGACCGCCATGACGTCGAGCGAGTTTGATCGCGCACTCGTTCGCTTCGGCGCCAGAGTTGGTGAAGAACACTTGCCCGTGGCTTCCGGTGGCCTCCGCGAGCAGCCCGTCGATCCGCCGCGCGGCCTCGGTGGCTACCGGATTCGCGAAGAAGTTCGAGACGTGGACCAAAGTGCGCGCCTGCTCGGAGATCGCCTCGGCGATCCGCTCGTTGGCGTGCCCGAGCGATACGACGGCGATACCCGACAGGAAGTCGAGCAAGCGGCGCCCATCGCTATCCCAGACCTCGGTGCCCGAGCCGCGGACGATCATGCGAGCGGGTGGACCGAAGACCGGCATGAAGGGGCAGTGGTCGCCTCCTTCGACGTCGAATGCGTGCGCGCTCATCGTGCCTCCATGCTCTCGTCGATGACTTCCTCAACCATCGTGCCGATCCCCTCGAGGGTGAGGAGCTCGAGTAGCAGAACGTGCTCGATCCGACCGTCGAGGATGTGAGCGCGCCGAACGCCGCGGCGTACCGCGTCAACGCAGCTCGCGACCTTCGGGATCATGCCTCCGGCGATGGTGCCGTCGGCGATCAGATCGTCCAGCTCATTGGGGGATGTCTGCCGGATGAGGCTGTCGGGGTCATCGACATCGCGCCGCAGTCCCTCGACATCGGTGAGATACACAAGCTTCTCCGCTCCGAGCGCCACGGCGACCTCGCCGGCAACGGTGTCGGCGTTGATGTTGTACGCCTGACCGTCCTCGTCGGTGCCGACCGTCGCGACAACGGGGATGAACTCGTCCTCGATGAGTCGATCGAGCACGGCTGGATTGACCCGCACGACATCGCCGACGTACCCGAGGTCGGGATCGCGGGCGACGGCGCGAATCAATCCCCCGTCCTCTCCGCTAACTCCGACCGCGAAATCTCCGTGGACGTTGATCGCCGAGACGATCTGGGGGTTCACCTGGCCGATGAGCACCATCCTCGCGATGTCGACCGTCTCGGCATCGGTGACTCGGAGCCCGTTGCGGAACTCCGACTCCTTCCCGAGCTTCGTCATCAGTTCGCTGATCTGGGGTCCGCCACCGTGCACCACCACCGGTCGCATCCCGACGAGACGCATGAGCACGATGTCGCGCGCGAACACGTCGAGCGCGTCATGGCCTGACGTTCCCGCGAGGGCGTTGCCGCCGTACTTGACCACAACGACCTTCCCCGCGAATCGCCTGATGAACGGGAGGGCCTCAACGAGCGTCGCGGCGCGCGCGGCGGCGTCTCCGATCATGGTGCTACTCCAATCCTGCTCAAACCGGCCGTCTCAGGGATCCCGAGGGCGACATTGGCCGCTTGGACCGCACCGCCCGAGGCGCCCTTCGTGAGATTGTCGATCGCGCTGACGACGATCACACGACCGGTGCGCGGATCCAGGCGCGCCGTGATGTGAACAGCATTGCTGCCAGCGGTGGAACCGGTCGCGGGAATCGCCCGATCGACGATCACGAATGGTTCGTCGCGGTAGGCCTCGTGAAGGGCCTCGAGTACCGACTCCTCGCTGAGATCATCGGCCACCGGCTCGGCGTAGCAGGTGGCGAGGATGCCGCGCTTCATGGGGACGAGGTGTGGTGTGAAAAGAAGTTCGGCGCCGATCTCCTGCTCCATCTCGGGAGTGTGGCGATGGTTGACGAGCCCGTAGGCGGTCATGCTCTCGTCGATCGTGGTGAACGAGTAGGCGTGCTCGCTCCGCCGACCAGCACCCGTCACCCCGCTGGCGGCATCGACGATGATCCCGCGGTCGGCGATGAGGCCAGCCGAGACCAGCGGACGGAGAGCGAGCACCGCTGCGGTCACGTAGCAGCCGGGGGTCGCGATGAGCCGAGCCCCCGCGAGCTCGGCTCGGTACACCTCTGGAAGCCCGTAGACAGCGCGCTCAACGAGTTCTGGATGGCTGTGCTCGAAGCCGTAGTAGCTCGGATACGCCGAGATGTCTCGAAGCCGGAAGGCGGCTGAGAGATCGACGACGCACCTCGCGCGGTCGATGAGCTGGGGAACGAGTTCCAGGGAAGCCTCGTGGGGAAGACAGAGAAAGACGAGATCCATCTCGGCCAAGGTCTCCACGTCCACCGAGGAGAACACCGCGCCATGATGGGCGACGGCGAGGGCGGGGTGTATCTCCGAGATCAGAGCGCCGACCGAAGCGTCAGCGGTGGCGACTTCGAGGGAGAGCTCGGGGTGAACATCGATGATCCGAAGGAGTTCGGCGCCGGTGAACCCGGAGGCGCCGACGACCGCTGTGCGCAACATTCGCATGATCATACGGTATGGCGCATACTCATCCAACATGCGATCGGCGCCGAACCCGAGCAAACTGAGGCGATGCCTCTGATGTCGACAGCGGGCCGTCTGCTCGTGGCCACCCCACCGCTCGTCGACGAGAACTTCGATCGAACCGTCGTCTACATGGTTGACCACGATCACGCCGGAGCCGTTGGCGTCATCCTCAACCGGCCAGATTCCGCGCATCTCCCCGAGCCGCTCGATCGCTGGCTTCCACTCCTTGCCGAGCCCGCCATATTGTTCGCAGGCGGGCCCGTCGCTCCGGAAGCGCTCCTCGCCCTCGGCATCGCCGAAGACGGCGCCGACCGCGAGAACCTGATCGTTGGCCGGGTGCGCTCAGTAGATCTCTCCGGCGATCCTGCGCTGATCGCCTCGGAACTCCGCGGCCTCCGGATCTTCACCGGTTACTCGGGTTGGGGCCCAGGACAACTCGACGCCGAGATCGCCACAGGAGCATGGATCGTCGTCGACTCCGAGGACGGCGACCTCGTCGATTCGAGCCCCGACAGTCTCTGGCGACGTGTTCTCGCCCGCCAGGGCGGGCGTCTCGCCTGGCTCGCCAGTGCGCCCGATGACCTCAGCGCGAACTGATCACTGAGCGCGGAGGGTCGCGCCCACCCGCTGCGCGCCAGCGGCGCAGGCGCCTCGGATCGCCGAGATATCAGCCTCCGTCAGGCTCCCAGCCGGATCCTGCAGACGGAGGCGGTAAGCCAAACTCCTCCGACCGACACCCAGTGACTCCCCTCGGAACACGTCGAACAACTCGAGAGAAACAAGTCGGTTCGCCGCTGCCTGCTTGAGGGCCTTTGTCAGACGCTCGGCAGGCACCGAATCGTCGAGGAGGAAGGCGAGGTCGAGATCGCTGCTCGGCGTGCGCGGAACCGGCGAGGCAGTCGACACCCGCTCGCCTCTCTCGAGGAGCACGTCGAGTCGCACCTCGAGCACCGCTACTCGCTCGGCCACCCCGAACTCGGCCAGCACGTTCGGATGGATCTCCCCAACGACTCCGAGTTCGTCACGTCCCGCCCGCAAGGTCGCCGAGCGCGTCGGGTGCATCCCCGGCCCGGGAGTCGACTGATCGAGTTGAGCGCCCACGCCAAGCGCAGCGCAGATCTCATCCCACAGGGCCACCGCCGCCGGTGCCTCGCGACCAGCAAGCACAACACCGAGCACCTCCGCCTCGGCTGGCAGTTCGGCCTCGGCCGGCGGATACACGTGACCGATCTCGAACAGCGAGACGCCGTCGCGGCGATGCGACTCGTTATAGGCCACAGCCGCGAGCAGCCCGGGACGGAGTGAGGTGCGAAGGGCGCTCTCCTCAACCGCGAGCGGGTTGGTAATCGACAGGAAGTCGCCCTCGAGTCCGGCCCGGGCGAGATCTCCGGGCGCGAGGAACGGATTCGGCATCGCCTCAGAAACTCCAAGGCCGACGAGCACTTCTCGCGTCAGACGGCGCCGCTGCTGGGCTGGGGTGAGGTGACCGAACACATCCGCTCGCGGCACGGTGCGCCCAAGGTTCTCGTAGCCGTGAAGCCTCGCCACCTCTTCGACGATGTCGATCTCCTCGGTGGCATCGGGGCGCCAACTCGGAATCGTCACCTTCAGCTCAGCGTCAGAGCCGGAGGTCTCGAAGCCGATCGAGCCCAACATCTCGGCGACCCGCTGCGAGCCGAGTGCCACGCCAAGCACCCGATCGAGCACCGAGATCCGGAGCGAGGTTTCTCGCCGGAGGGCCGGCAAGTGATCCGAGCGCACATCGACCCCGCCCGAATGCGTCAGGAGGTCGGGACATGACTCCGACAAGAGCTCCACGAATCGGTCGATCGCCCGGTCGATCACGTAGGGGTCCACCCCTCGCTCATAGCGAGCGGAGGCCTCGCTCCGCAGCGAATGGCGCGCCGCCGTCTCCATCACCCCGCGCGAGGAGAACCATGCCATCTCGAGAGCGACCGTCGTCGTCGCCTCGGAGATCTCGCTATCGAGACCGCCCATGACGCCACCGAGACCGACCGGACGGTCGTCGCCGTCGCAGATCAACAGATCGGAGCCGTCGAGGGTCCGTTCGACGCCGTCGAGGGTGACGAGGGTCTCGCCGTCAGCGGCGAGCCGGACGCGAAGGGATCCCCCTCCGAGGCGATCCAGGTCGTAGGCGTGATTCGGCTGACCGAGTTCGAGCATGACCATGTTCGATACGTCGACCACGTTGTTGATCGGCCTCATCCCAGCCGATGCGAGGCGGCGGCGGATCCAGGCGGGGCTCTGAGTCACGGTCACGCCCGAGAGCACTGTCGTCGTGAAACGGCCGCAGCGATCCGCGGCGAGGATCTCGACGGGCACCGAACGCTCAATGCCCCCACGCCGAGCCTCGATGGGCGCGTTACGCAAGGCGACACCCCGACGCGCGGCGAGATCGCGGGCGACACCGAGATGACTCCAGCAGTCGGGACGGTTGCGTGTGACGTCGAGGTCGAACAGCACGTCGGCATCGAGACCGAGCACCTCGGTGTACGGCCTCCCGGGTGCGGCATCGGAGTCGAGCAGCAGGATTCCTGAGCCGTCGTCGTCGACGCCAAGCTCGGCTCCGGAGCACAGCATTCCTTCGGAGTCGATCCCGAGAATCCCGCGGCGCTCGATCAGGCGCCCATCGGGCATCGCGGTGCCGAGCGTCGCGAGTGGGACCAGATCACCAGCCTCCATATTCGAGGCACCACACCAGACATGACGCTCCGCGCCATCACCGGCGTCGACCCAGACCCGGCGGACCTTCGCCGCGTCCGGATGGGTTTCGACTCGCAGGACCCTCGCCGACACCACCCCATCGACCCCTTGGCCCAAAGGGATGACTTCCTCGACGGCGAGGCCGAGTGAGGTGAGGTCAGCAGCGATAGCGGCCACCGCCTCGGCGTCGGTCGGATCGGCGAAGTCCGCGAAGGAGTTGAGCCAAGAGAGCAGGATCTTCACGTCGTCACCTCAGAACTGCTCGACGAATCGGATGTCGTTGACGTACATGTCTCGAATGTCGGCCACGCCGTGGCGCATGACGGCCATACGGTCGATACCGAAACCGAAAGCGAAGCCGCTCCACTCGTCGGGATCGAGACCCCCGGCTCGAATGACCGATGGGTGCACCATCCCACAGCCACCGAGCTCGAGCCACGAGCCATCGGGACGTTGAATGTCGAACTCCGCCGACGGCTCGGTGAAAGGAAAGTAGGACGGGCGGAGCCGCGAGGTGAACCCGGCACCGAAGAACGCCTTGGTGAATGCCTCGATCGTTCCCGCGAGGTCGGTCATCGAGATTCCGCGATCGACAACCAGTCCCTCGATCTGGTGGAAGACCGGCATATGCGTCGCGTCGGGGGTGTCGCGCCGGAACACCCGCCCCGGGGCGACGACGTAGATCGGGGGCTCCTGAGTGAGCATCGTCCTGATCTGCACCGGAGAGGTGTGAGTGCGCAGCAGCGTGGTGCCGAGTCGACCGCCGGGAGGCACATGATCGACGAAGAGGGTGTCGAACTCTCCACGCGCGGGGTGCCCCTCCCCCATGTTCAGCGCCTCGAAATTGTGCCAGTCGGTCTCCACCTCCGGACCCTCGGCCACGCTGAATCCAAGTCCGAGGAAGACGTCCTCGAGTCGCTGCCAGGCCTGGGTGACGATGTGCAGGTGGCCTCGGGAGCCGTCGGAGCGAAACTCGGTGAGGTCGAGTCGTTCCTCAGTGATGCGTTGTTCGGTCTCGGCGCCAGCCAACTCGTCGCGCCGCTGCTCGACGGCCTCCTCGACCGCGGTGCGCGCCGCGTGCATGGCCGCTCCGGCCGCACGGCGCGCCTCGGGATCAGCGATGCCGCCGAGCCCCTTCTTCAATCCGGCGAGCGCACCCCGCTTGCCGAGGTGCTCCGCGACCACGCGCTCAAGATCGGCGACCGTTGCGGCCTGGGTAATGGCGGTTAGCGCGGCCCCTCGCGCTTCATCGATTTCTGGTGTCATCTCGTCTCCCCCGATCGGGATACCCCGCCGGCTCTCGCTTCTCTCCGGAACTCCCCGGCGTGGCGAGGGGACCGATCCGCTGTCAGAAGATCAGTATCCCCGGGTGAGCCACCCGGGGCGCGGAAATCGGTGGTGAGCCAGACGTGACACGCCCTTGAGGCTAGACGGGAGCCGCCCAGGCGACCACCTGCCCGCATCACAACAAACCGCGGCGCTCGGCAGCGGTGAAACACACGATGGTTGACGCCATCGCCGCGTTGAGGCTCTCGGCGCGTCCGGCGTGGCGGATCGAGACCCAGCCATCGACGGGGGCGTCATCAGGGAGCCCCTGAGCCTCGTTACCGACGACGATTGCCAGTCGGGCAGGCGCAGACCAGTCGACATTCAGATGGTCGTCGCCTTGGTGCGACGAGGTTCCGAGGAGGTGGAATCCTTCCGTGCGCAACTCATCGAGGTCCGCTTCGATGACCGGAACGTGGAAACGCGCCCCGGCCGATGCCCGAACGACCTTGGGTGAGAGGTGGTCGACACTGCCCGAGGTCACGACAACGGCGTCGAAACCAGCCGCCTCCGCCGACCGAATCACGGTCCCGAGGTTTCCCGGGTCAGCCATACGGTCGAGCACCAGAGCGGTCGCTACCTCGGTGAGCCCCCGCTGCTCCGGCACCTTGAACAGCGCGATATTGGGACGCGGGCTCTCGGTGGACGCCACTCGCTCGAGGACGCCCGCTGATACCCACGAGGGCTCGACGTCGGTCACCGGGGAGGCTCCCTCCGTGACGAACTCCTCGACGCAAACCCAAGCGGCCGCGACAGCCTCCCGGATCAGTGTTTCTCCCTCGACCACGACGAGACCGCTCTCGCGACGCTCATCGCGTCTCGAGACCAGACGTCGCAGTCGCTGGATCCTCGGGTTGCGGAATCCGAGGCCGGACTCCGATACGGGATCGGACGAACCGATCCCGCCGGTCACAGAGCTGCCTTGGCCTGCTCCACCAGGGCGCCGAAGGCCGCGGGATCGGTCACCGCGAGATCGGCGAGGATCTTGCGGTCGACCTCGATGCCAGCAGCCGAGAGACCCGCGATGAATCGCGAGTAACTCATGTCGTGCTGACGGCAGCCGGCGTTGATCCGCTGAATCCACAGGCGACGGAACTCGCCCTTCTTGGCGCGGCGGTCGCGGAAGGCGTACTGACCGCTCCGCATGACCTGCTCGTTAGCCGCACGGAACGAGCGACTCTTATTGCCGTAGTAGCCCCGGGCCTGCTTCAGGACCTTCTTGTGCCGCTTCTTGGCGGCCACACCGCGCTTCACGCGTGCCATGTCATTTCTCCTTGTTCGATTCTGTCGTCTCGTCCGCAGTCGGAGCCGCGGTCAGCGCTCCGCGAGGAGGCGCTTGATGTTGCGCTCGTCGGTGGAATGCACGTCAACGTCCCCGTCGAGACGACGGGTGCGGGTGGACGGCTTCTTCTCGAAGAGGTGCTGGCGCATGGCCTGCTGACGGCGCAGCTTGCCCGAGCCGGTCTTCTTGAACCGCTTCGCGGCCGTCTTGCTCGTCTTCATCTTCGGCATGTCGTGTCTCCTAGCTCTCTGGTTCTTCACTCACGATCGTCGACTCCTCGGCGACCACGTCGTTCTCTTCACGTTCCCGCGCCGCGTTGGCGGCCTCCGCTTCCTGGGCCTTCCGCGCCGCCTCGGCCGCCTTCTTGTCGGGCGACATCACCATCGACATCGAGCGACCCTCGAGCCGCGCCTGGCTGTCGATCTTGCCGAGCGGACCAACCGACTCGATGACTTGGTCGAGGATCTTGGTGCCGAGTTCCGGGTGAGCCATCTCGCGGCCTCGGAACTGCAGGGTGACCTTCACCTTGTGCCCGTCTTCGAGGAACTCGATCAGGTGGCGCACCTTGGTGTCGAAGTCACCCTTGCCGATCTTCGGGCGGAACTTGACTTCTTTCACCGAGACTTGGGTCGACTTGCGCCGGGACTCCTTGGCCTTTTGCGCCTCCTCGTACCGGAACTTGCCGTAGTCCATGATCCGGCACACCGGGGGGTTCGCTGCTGGGGCCACCTCGACGAGATCGAGATCGAGACCCCTAGCCATCCGCAGTGCCTCCGGAACCGGTTGGATTCCGAGCTGGTCCCCATCGGGACCGATCAATCGAACCTCGCGGGCTCGAATCCGGTCGTTGATCCGGTGCTGGTCGCTCTTCGGCGGTGCTATGACGTGACTCTCCTGTGCAAGGGCTGTGGCCTCCCGGGTGTGCGTGGCGAAGCCCATGCACTCCCCGGGACGTACCCGGATCGTCAGGACCCGGACGCACCCCACGGTGGCCGGGTGGGGGTTTCCCCCACTTCGCGTCGGTTGTAGCCACCGGGCACGCCCGGCGGCCCCCGTAGACTAACGGCCGTGTCTGATGAATCCGACGAGGCCGACTTCAACGAAGCGAACTCCGACGCCGTCCGACAAGCCGCCGAGGCCCTCGAAGACGCCCGATCGCGGCTCGCCTCGGTTCCTGCTGAGGTTGTGGTCACCAACCACGTGATGGGCCTCTACGAGCTCGCGGCCATTCACCTCTCCTCCGACCCAGTCGACCTGGTGTCGGCTGCGCTGGCGATCGACGCGGTGGGCTGCCTCGTCGAGGGGCTCGGCCCGAGACTTGGCGATGAGCATCAGACGATGACCGATGCTCTCGCCAACATCAGAATGGCATTCGTTCAGGTCAAAGCCGCGTCCGGCGCGGCCGACTGAATCGTCCGGCTGGGGCTGAGCGCACCCGATCACCGGCGACCTTCACCCCCTCGGCAACGAGCAGTCTCCGTTGCTCGGCTTCGCCACCGGGCACCAAGCGCCCGACCGAGGTCACCACCCGCCACCACGGCACCTCGCGTTGCGTCGTGGCGAGGATTCGACCCACGAGCCGCGCGCGACCGGGCCAACCCGCCGTCGCCGCAACGTCACCGTATGAGACCACCTCTCCGGGCTCGAGGGCCGAGACAACGGCGAGGATCTCCTCGTCGCGCCGCACGAGTTCAGCCGATCGTCTCGACGTCGACCGCCTCGGCGCGTCCCAGTCGCTGAGTGATCCGGAACCTGACCCGTGCACCCACCGGGATCGACCGAGAGCCATCGACGATCGACACACAGTGGAACTGCACCGATGAGCCGTCGTGACTGGCGATTTGCCCGAGCCCTGAATCGTCGTCGAACTCGGCGACCTCCCCGTTCGAGCGACGCAACGAGTGCAGCACGGGGTGCCTCAGGGGACGATCTTGGAGATCGGGATCTCGAGCAGGTCGGTCGCCCCCGCCTCGGACAGCGCCGGGATAATCCGGTTGATGCCCGCCTTCTCGACGACGCTCTCGATCGCGAAATCACCGTTCGCGAGTTGGTTGATGGTCGGGGATTTCGCTGATGGGAGCACCGCGAGTACGTCGTCGCGGCGAGCGGCCGTCACGTTGAGCTTCAGTAGCACCTTGCCGCGAGCGTCGAGAGCGCCGTTCAGCAGAACCATCAACTGCTCCATGGCGCGACGCCGCTCGGGATCGGCGTGAGCATCCGGGTTCGCGACCACCTCGGTCCAACTGGTGAGGATCGTGTCGATCACGCGGAGGCCGGCCGCTCGCAGGGCTCGTCCCGTCTCGGTGATGTCGACGACACAGTCGGCGATGTCGGGGATCTTGGCCTCGCTCGCCCCGTACGAGAGACGGACGTCGGCTGCGACTCCGCGCTCGGCGAAGAATCGCCGGGTCATCTCCGGGTACTCCGAGGCCACCCTCACACCGTCGGGGAGATCGGACACCGATTGGACCGGCGAGTCACCGGCGACCGCCACGACCACGCGGACTGGATCGGATGTCGCCTTGGAATACCGCAACTCTCCGAGGCTGACGACCTCCGAGGAAGTTTCAGTCACCCAGTCGCGGCCCGTGATACCGATATCGAAGAGGCCCTCGGCGACGTACACCGGGATCTCCTGCGGACGGAGGATCCGAACCTCGGCTACCCGAGGGTCATCGATCGAGGCCCGGTAGTCGACCGAGGAGGAACGCACCACCGGCAGATCGGCGGCCTCGAACAGGTCAAGGGTCGCCCTCTCGAGAGAGCCCTTCGGCAGCACGATCCGGAGCACGCCGGCAGGCTAACCGTGCCTCCCCGCTGAGCGACCCGGTTCAGTGGGTGCGATCAGTGCCAGCGAGGAGGTCAATCGCGTGCCCGAGCACATCGATCACCGCGTCGATCTGCTCGATCGCGCCCTTCGGCGAGCCGGGAAGGTTGACCACCAGAGCGGAGCCCACGGTCCCGGCGCGCCCACGAGAGAGCCGACCGAACGGGCTGATCGCTCGCATCGCCTCCGCGAGGCCGGGCGCCTCCCGATCGAGAACATCGCCGGTTCCTTCCGGGGTGAGATCCCGTGGCCCGAATCCCGTGCCCCCGGTGGTCGCGATCACTCCGCAGAAGTCCTTCGCCAATGCGGTCAACGCATCGGCCACCGACTCTCGACCGTCGGGAATGACAGCGTGATGGACTACGTCGAAACCGTTCACCGTCAGGTGCTCGACGAGACCTCTGCCACCGGTGTCGTCACGGTGGCCCGATGCCACACCGTCGCTCACGGTGAGCACTTTCGCCGGACGGGTCATGGACGTCGACGGTACCGCAGCATCACCATGCCGTCGGTGTCGGCGTCCTGGGGCAGCACCCGCCATCCATCACCGAAGGAGCGCCAAGATCCCTCGGGCTCGGAGGGGTCGATCTCGAGACCCGCGGGGGTGGAATGGGAGATCGATTCGTCGGCGGTCAACGTGCACACGCTGTAGATGAGGCGTCCGCCCGGACGTAACAGCCGCGCACCGGCCGCGAGGATGTCCGCCTGCACCGGAATCAACTCGCGGATCGACCGCGGGGTGACCCTCCACCGCGCGTCCGGCCGTCGGCGCAGGGCGCCGAGACCCGAGCACGGCGCGTCGATGAGGACCGCGTCGAAGGTGCCTTCTCGAAGCGGAGGCCGGGTGGAGTCGGCGGCGAGAGGAAGCACCCGACCAACACCCTCTCTGGCCGTCGAATTCGCGTTGCCGGCGACCAATCCAGCGCGGGCCTCGTGAAGGTCGAGAGCGACCACGTCGGCCCCGCTCGCGGCCATCGCCGTGGTCTTGCCCCCGGGCGCCGAGCAGAGATCAGCGATGAGCTCGCCGCGTCGTGCGCCAACCGATGCCGCGACCCATTGGGAGGCGAGGTCCTGCACATATCCGTCGTCGCGTCGAGTCACGGTTGGCGCAACATTCATTCGTTCCAGCGCCTCGGTGGCGTCCTGAGAGCCGAGTTCATCGACGAGGAGATCGTGGATCCAGTCCGGGTAACTGAGGCGCGCCGCCTCCGAGGGCCAGCGCATCTCGGAGCTCGCCACGCGTCGAAGTACCGCATTGACGAAACCGCGCGTGCGTCTCGGGGCTAGAGCGACCGTTTCCGAGACTGCGGCGTGGGCCGCGACACCGCCGAACGCCAGCTGGTACGCCCCGAGCCGGAGCAGGGTCCGAGTCGAGTCGTCGGGCGGCACCTCAACGAACCGATCGACGAGCAGGTCGCAGGCTCGCCGCATGCGGGTGGTGCCGTAGACCAAGTCGGTCACCATTCCCCGATCAGATGGGCTGAGATCTGATCTACTCAGCGCGGCTGGCAGGACGAGATTGGCGTACGCGCCGTCGCGCTCGATCCGCCCCAGCACCTCGAGGGCGACCGCCCGAGCGCTCACACGAACCACTCGCCGTGCGCCGGTCGAGCTCCGCGCCACCAAGCATCGAATTCGATGTCGCCTCGGCCCTCCGGGCGCACGATTCCCGGCCGGAGCACCTCGTCAACCAGGTGCGCCTCGAGAACCTTCACCATCGCGCCCCGCCAGGTCGTCCAGGCACCGCCGACCCTGATCTGGCGGAGCGCGACGGCGGGGTCCGCGCTCCAATCGATCCGCAGATCCTCCCGGGTGATCTTCTGGGCGTACGTGGCCTCCCCGGCCTGAGGCTCAGGTGTGCCAAGGCCAACCGAGAGTTGCTCTACGAGAAGATCGGCTCCCAGGTGACCTAGCGACATCATCAATTGGTCAGCGTCGAGGTCACCGATCTCGACGCGCGCCCGCGCGTGCACCGGCCCGGTGTCGAGCCCGGCATCGAGTGCCATGAGGCAGACAGCGGTCGTGGTGTCGCCCGACAAGATCGCCCGTTCAACAGGAGCGGCGCCCCGCCAGCGCGGAAGGTCCGAGAAATGCAGGTTCACCATCGGCAGGCGATCGAGGAGCGAGGCCGGGATGAGGCGACCGAAGGCGACAACGACTCCAAGTTCAGCGGTGATCCCGTCGAGGGAATCAAGGTCGTAGGCGACGGGAAGGTCGAGTTCGCGTGCGGTGGACTCAACCGGAGAGGGCGACAGCGACGCCCGACGCCCTCGACGACGAGGTGGTCCGGTGACGACGTGGCGGACACGATGACCGGCCGCGACAAGCGCCCGCAGCGGAAGCGTGGCGACCTCAGGCGTGCCGAGGTAAACGAGGTCCATCGATCAGCGGAATCGAAGCCGTCGAGGGCGCGGCGTGTCATCAGCCTCGCCTGAGGTGATCCGCCGGTACTCGGCCATCGCCTCACGACGTTGCTCATCACCCATGCGGTCGAACATGAGCACCCCGTTCAAGTGATCGAGCTCGTGCTGATACATCCGCGCCTCGAGATCGTCGGCCTCGTACTCGATGATCTCGCCGTTCACATCGACCCCGCGGAGCAGGACGGTTCGTGGTCGAACCAGCTCGACATAGAGCCCCGGGATCGACAGGCATCCCTCGTCGTAAACCCACTCCCCTGACGACTCGACGATCTCCGGATTGAAGATGGCTCGACGGTCACCATCGAGGTCCCAGACCACCACCTGTTTCTGCACGCCGATCTGGGGAGCAGCGAGAGCGATACCGCCGTCGCTGTGATCGAGCGTGTCGAACATCTGCTCGACGAGGCGGATCGCCCGGCCATCGACATCGACGACCGGCGCTGCCTGCGACTTGAGCACTGGGTCGCCGAAGGTTCGGATCTCTAGGCCCACAGATGGCAGGCTACCGAAGCGATGGCGCACTACTTCGACGAGGACCCTGAAGCGCCGAGCGACCCTCGCCGCATCGACGTCACTGTCGGTTCGATCTCGTTCTCCCTCGACACCGATGCTGGCGTGTTCAGCCACGGACGACTCGACAGCGCGACCGCCCTCCTCCTCAACGCCGCTCCCCCTCCACCAGCCACCGGTGACCTGCTCGATCTCGGCTGCGGTGCGGGACCGATCGCTCTCGTCATGGCCCACCAGAGTCCCGACGCGACCATCTGGGCGGTCGATGTGAACCGGCGGGCGAGAGACCTGACGGCTTCGAACGCAGAGCGACTCGGACTCACCAACGTCAAGGTGTGCACGCCCGAGGAGGTGCCCGAGAGCCTCCGTTTCGCCGCTATCCGATCGAACCCGCCGGTACGCATCGGGAAGAACGAGATGCGCTCACTGCTCACGGTTTGGCTCGACCGACTCGAGCCAGGTGGCGTCGCTCATCTGGTGGCGTCGAAACATCTCGGCGCCGATTCGCTCTCCTCCTGGCTGATCGACCGGGGCCACCCCGTGGAGCGGATCACCTCTCGGCGGGGGTTTCGCGTGCTCAGCGTTGGGGGTCGACCAGCACCCTGACCCCAGACGGACGCTCGGCGGCGGCGAGGGCGGCGGCGAGTTCGTCGTCGTCAGCGGCTCGGATGACGTAGCCATCCTGAGTTGGCGAAGCGGCGACAGTCGGCGGGAGTGACGAAATAAGTCGCTCGACCCCTGACCCAGATGCTCGGGCGAGAGCCCCGAACGGTGGGAGCGCCAACTGCTGGCGGATAGTCCGGTCCGCTTCGAGAGCGATCGTTGGATCGGCGTCAGCGACCGCGCGCACGACCGGATGGTCGGGGCTGTTGGTCTGGAGGATGAGCAACCCGCCAGTGGCGGACCCTCCCGCCAACCGAGCTCCTCGCGCAATCAGCGCCAGTGCCTGAGCTCCGGCGCGAAAACGGGGCGCCAGCAACTCGGCATCGATGTCGAGGAAGGCGACCGTGTCAGCGGAGGTCACTCGATGAAGCACCGCTTCGGTGCCGACAAACACCGCCGCCGATCCGGGGGCATGAATTGAGCGATGCGGGTCGTCACCCTCAACCGCGATGACCTCACGCCCGGCGGCGGCCTCGAGCTCCTCTCGAATACGCCGAACCCCTGGGCGGAGGTTCGCGAACGCGCTGGAACCGCAGACCGCGCACACCTCAGGCCGCGTGTGCCCACAGGAGGGACAGGCCAAACCGCCCTCATCGCCGATACCGAGCGCCGCCTCGCAGACCTCGCAGCGAAGCACCACCGAACATCCTCGGCAGGCGAGTCGCCGGGCACGTCCGGTGACGTTCATGACGCATACCACCGTGCGGGTCGCGTCGCGGAGTTCCGCGATGAGCTCCGAGCCGAGGAGGGAGCGCCGCCACGGCTCCACATCGCCTCGATCGTCAATAACGACCCTCGGCCAGCCGCGACGCTCCCGATCCGCCGGCGGATGTTCGAGCGGCCGTCCCTCGACCGCCTCCACCGTTGGCACCGGCGACACCAGGAGCACGGGCACGCCGAGTCGTCGGCCACGTTCGAGCGCGACCTCGCGGGCGTGCCAGCACGGTGAGCGCTCCGCCTGCAGACGTTCATCGTGCTCATCGAGCACCACGATCGCGGCGAGATCGGGCACCGGTGCCCACACAGCCGTGCGGCTTCCTATCGTCAGGTCGACCCCCGAACGCGCCTCTGCCCATTGCTCAGGCAGATGGGCGACGCTCACCCCAGCCCGCCGGATGCGGGCGGCGAGGATCGCGGCGTCGTCGATTCCAGGAACGATCACCAGTGACGGACCGAGAGCGAGCGCGCTCGCGATGGCGGGGAACTGATCGGCTCCCGGGGGCAAGCGGAGCACGCCCCCGCCCGCATCGAGGAGGCGCGCCGCGGCCGGGGAGTTCGGTTGAGGCGCTGATCCGGTTCGCCTCGGAGCACCGACCGCGCGAACCGCGCGCGGAGGAGAGGCGGTCGATAGGAACTGGCTTCGACGTCCCGCCCACCGATTGGCGGCCCAGCCAGCAAGCCCGATGAGATCGACCGTCGGGCCGAGACCCGACATCGTCGCGACGGTCTTCAGTGAGTCGATAGCTGGCAAGTCACTTCCGACGGTCTCGACCACCCACCCCCCGACTCGACGTCCGTGGAGGTCGACCCGGACCCGAGCGCCGATCAGTTCGGCGGGATCATCAATGGGGTGGGGCCACAGGTAGTCGAAGGATTTGTCGGGGCCAGAACGATCGGGAAGAACCCGAACCACTGGCGCCGAGAGGGCCCCCGACCCCACGCCGGCTCAGAGGCCGACGGCCGAGGTGAAGTCGTCGAGCCGACTGAGTTCCTCCCAGCTGAACCCCGGCCGGCCGAAATGCCCGTAGGCCGCCGTGCGCAGATAGCCGGGCTTCAGGAGGTCGAGATCGCGGATGATCGCACCGGGGCGGAGATCGAACACCTCGCCAACCGCTCCCTCGATGCGAGCTGGATCGACCTGCTCGGTGCCGAAGGTTTGCACGAGGATGCTCATCGGGTGCGCGACTCCGATCGCGTAGGCCACTTGGACCTCACAGCGTCGCGCGGCACCCGAGGCGACGACATGCTTGGCGACCCAGCGTGCAGCGTAGGCGGCCGAGCGGTCGACCTTGGAGGGGTCCTTTCCACTGAAAGCACCGCCGCCGTGTCGACCCATGCCGCCATAGGTGTCGACGATGATCTTGCGCCCGGTCAGGCCGCAGTCACCCTGTGGACCACCGGTCACGAAACGCCCGGTCGGGTTGACGAAGATCTCGTAGTCGTCGTCAGCGAACTGCTCGGGGATGACCGGCGTGATGACCTGCTCAATCATGTCGGGCCGGATCACGGTGTCGCGGTCAATGCCATCTTGATGCTGGGTGCTCAGCACGACGTTGCGGATGGCCACCGGCACGCCGTCCTCGTACTCGAAGGTGACCTGGGTCTTTCCGTCCGGGCGAAGGTAGGGCACCTGACCGTGATGACGAACGTGGGCGAGCCGCTCCGCGAGACGGTGCGCGGTCCATATCGGAAGAGGCATGAGGTCGGGGGTCTCGTCACAAGCGAATCCGAACATCATCCCCTGGTCGCCAGCTCCCTGCCGATCGAGTTCGTCCTCGACGGATCCCTTCGAACGCGTCTCCTCTGAGGAGTCGACACCCTGGGCGATATCGCCACTCTGATCGTCGATCGAGACGATCACTCCGCAGGTGTCTCCGTCGAAGCCCGCGCTCGCGTCGTCGTATCCGATGTCCTTGATGGTCTTGCGAACGATCCTCGGGATCTCGACGTAGGCCGAGGTCGTGATCTCGCCAGCGACGACGCACAGCCCGGTGGTGACCATGGTCTCGCAGGCGACCCGGCCCTTCGGATCCTCCGCCAGGATCGCATCGAGGATCGCGTCGCTGACTTGGTCAGCCACCTTGTCGGGGTGACCCTCGGTGACGCTCTCAGAGGTGAATGTCCAACGTGCCACGATCGCTCCTCGCGTGTTCTTCGGTGCAGATTGCTCGGTTGCTGTACGCCGGTCGGGCCGGCCGGACGCGAGGAGCCTCTGCTCAGCGCACCGCGGGGAGGAGCCTAGCCACGCGGTCGATAACGCGGGTGGCGATCGCCTCTTTCGAGAGCAGGCCCGTCTCCTCGGCGCCACCTTCGCCATCGAGGATGGTGACGGCGTTCGTCGCGTGCCCGAAGCCCACCTCAGGGGCCGAGACATCGTTCGCGACGATCAGGTCGAGCGACTTGGCGGTCAGCTTCTGGCTGGCATTGGCCACGAGGTCGTCGGTCTCAGCGGCGAAACCGACGAGCACCTGTCCCGGACGCTTCGCTGAGCCAAGGCCGGCGAGGAGATCGCGGGTGGGTTCTAGGCGGATCTCGGGAGGGCCGTCGGACTTCTTGTGCTTGCCGTCGGAGATCGGGATTGGACGAAAGTCGGCCACGGCCGCCGCCATGATCACGACATCAGCGCTCGGAGCCTCGACATCGAGCGCGTTGCCCATCTGCTCAGCCGTCTCGACGTGAACCACCGCGCAACCAGCCGGAGGGGTCGACTCGGCGGCCGTGATGAGAACGACCTCTGCGCCACGTCGGGCCGCCTCGGCCGCGATCGCGTGCCCTTGACGCCCAGAGCTTCGGTTGGCGATGACACGCACCGCGTCGATCGGCTCCCGTGTGCCACCCGCGGTGACCACGACACGGCGCCCGGCAAGATCTCCACTGAACGCGAGAGTGCTCTCCACCGCCGTCACGATCGAGTCGATTCCGGCGAGCCGGCCAACACCGATATCTCCTCCGGCGAGGCGGCCGGCTTCGGGTTCGACGATCGTCACTCCGCGTGAGCGCAGGGTCGCGATGTTGGCGACCACCGCCGGGTGCTCCCACATCTCGGTATGCATGGCGGGACACACCACGACCGGCGCTCGGGTGGCGATCAAGACGTTGGTCAATACGTCGGTGGAGAGCCCGTTGGCCAGGGCTCCGATCACTCGCGCCGTCGCTGGCGCCACCACCACGAGGTCAGCCCGACGGCCGAGTTCGGTGTGTGGGATGCGCGACTCACCCTCCCAGAGCGAGACGAGGGCTCTCTCGCTCGCCAGAGCGTCGAAGGTGGTGCGACCGACGAAGCGCAGCGCGCCCTCGGTGAGCACAGGCGTGACGTGCGCCCCGGCGTCGACGAGACGACGACAGAGCTCAACGGACTTGTAGGCGGCGATGCCCCCGCTGACGCCGAGGACCACCCTCCGGCCGGCGAGCATGCGCAATCAGCCGGCGTCGTCGTCGGCGAAACCCTCGCCGACGGGGAGGGAGAGCTCCTCGGCGACCTCCTCAACCGGCTCCGCCCACACGATCTTGTCAGCGTCGATCTCCTCGAAGGCCAGGCTGAGTGGCTTGCGAGCCGTGGAGGACACCTGCGGCGGCACCATGTGGCCGAGACCGTCTCCCAGCTGGTTGAAGTAGGAGTTGATATTCCGGGCGCGACGAGCGGCCAGGGTGACGAGCGAGAACTTGGAGTCGACGCGAGCGAGAAGGTTCTCGATCGGCGGGCTCATCATGGTGTCGTGCGACTGGGGCATGGCAACTCCTCGTGCTGGTAGGCGGTGGGAGCCTACCGGCTCCGTTCCAAATCGATGATCGCCATCATGGCGTCCACCGTCGTGCTGAGATCATCGTTGACAACGACATGATCAGCGATCGCGATTCCGAGTGGCTCTTCGAGCTCGGCCTTGCGGAGCCGCGCGAAGACCTTGTCGTTCGGATCTCCCCTCCCCCGCAGACGACGCTCCTGTTCGTCACGCGAAGGGGGCAGCACGAAGATCAGGATCGCGTCGGGGTGCTGTTCTTTGACCTGGCGCGCTCCGTCCAGTTCGATCTCGAGCACGAGATCACGTCCCTCGAGGCTCGAGGTGTCCGGGGTCGGCGTGCCGTAGTAGTTGCCGAGGAACTCGGTCCACTCAAGGAATCCACCCTCGGAGATCCGCCGTTCAAAGCTCGGACCGTCGGTGAACACGTAGGCATCCTCGGCCTCCCCCTCTCGGCGCGCTCTCGTGGTCCACGATCGGGAGAGCCAGAGTCGCTCATCGCGCTCCACAAGAAGGTCGACAATGGTCCCCTTGCCGACCCCACCGGGCCCGGAGACAACGACGACCAGCGGTTCAGGAACCAAGGCGCTCGAGGAGAGCTGCGCGCTGCTGCGCTCCGAGACCTTGAATGCGACGGTTGTCAGCGATACCGACCTCATCCATGATCCGTCGGGCCTTGACCTTGCCGACCTTGGGCAAGGCCTCGAGAAGCGCGACCACTTTCATCTTGGCGATGTGAACATCGTCGGAGCCGAGGGCTTCAGCGAGAGAGAGCGAGCCCATCTTGAGTCTCGCCTTGACCTCAGCCCTCGCCGTGCGAGCGGCCGCGGCCTTTTCGAGCGCTGCTTTGCGCTGCTCGGGTGTGAGTGCCGGAGGAGTCGCCATGGCCGAACGCTACAACGACGCAGGTCGCCGACTGGGAATACTCGCGGAGGCCGCCGGGTCAGAGTGCGGCGAGCCCGGTGAACTCGGCCACCGATCCGAGGCCGCGACGAGCCGCCTCGGTCACGAGTCCATCCCTGACCCGGGCGAGCACGCGCGGATCGGCGAAGAGCGCTGTTCCGATCTGCACCGCGGACGCTCCGACCGCCATCAGCTCGATCGCATCGGCGGTGGTCGCGACACCGCCGACCCCGACGATCGGTGTGTCGGGAAGAGCGTTGCGCACGTCCGCGACGGCGCGAACAGCGATCGGATGGATCGCCGGGCCCGAGAGTCCTCCACCTCCGTTGCCGAGCGTCGGCCGGAGCGTCTCCGGATCGAGGGCGAGGCCGAGCAAGGTGTTCACCAGCGTGAGCGCCTCCGCGCCGGCCTGTGTGACCGCACGGGCGACCTCGGCGATCCGATCGGTGTTCGGGCTGAGCTTGGCCCAGCGTGGGCGGCCACAGGCCTCGGTGGCGGCGAGCACTTCCGCGGAGAGGTCCGCGTCGTGGGCGAAGATGCCGCCCCGTCCCTCGAGGTTTGGGCAAGACAGGTTGACCTCGACGGCCACCACCGAGTTAGGAGCATCCGACAACATCTCCGCAGCTCGCCGATAGTCCTCGACGGAACGCCCCCAGATACTGCACACCACATCCGCTCCGGTGTCGAGCAGTCCGGGAAGCGCCCTCGTAAGCCAGGCATCCACGCCTGGGCCTTGGAGGCCGACCGAATTCATCATGCCGGAGTGCACCGGGTGAAGCCTCGGAGCGGGGTTGCCCGGCCAGTCGTAAGGGGCGAGCGACTTGGTGACAACCGCGCCGATGGTCGCGAGGTCGACGTACGGCGCGAATTCAGAGCCGTAACCCGCCGTGCCCGAGGCCGTCATCACCGCCGACCGAAGACGCACGGACCCGACCGTCACGCTGGGGTCGATCATCGAGGCGTCGAGAGCCGGTGCGCCAGTCGGAGCAGACCGATCACCAACTCGCGGACGCCGGAACCTGCTCATCGTCGATGGTGCTCCTGCAGCGGGCGCACCTCGAGCGCTCGCCCGAGGGATTCCTCCATACCGCGGGCGGCCGCAAGGGCTGCGCTGACGGTCGTGAAGCAACTCACCCGATGCAGGCTCGCCGCCTTCCTGATGTGCTCACCGTCGCTCCGACCCGCTGAACCACGCGGGGTGTTCACGACCAAGGAGATCTCACCCGCGGCGATGAGGTCGACGGCGGTAGGCCCGTCGACGCCGTCTTGAACCTTGTCGAGCACCTGATCGACCTCGACGCCGTAGCGGCTGAGATGCTCCGCGGTACCGCGGGTCGCCACGACCCTCATCCCGAGGGAACGGAGGTGTCTCGCGACGACGATGCCCGCCGGCTTGTCATGGTCGTTGAGCGACAGGAACGCCGTTCCCGCCTCCGACAACCCGTTGCCCGCCGCCAACTCGGCCTTGAAGAACGCCTGACCGAAGGTCCGGTCGATACCCATGACCTCACCGGTCGAGCGCATCTCTGGGCCGAGCGCTGGGTCGACCTCGGGGAACCGGTTGAACGGCAGGACCGCCTCTTTCACGGCGACATGGCCGGACACCGGCTCGACCAGGAGCCCCTCGGCGCGGAGCTCGGCGAGCGTGGCCCCAAGCATGACTCGTGTAGCCACTTTCGCCAGCGAGACCCCGGTGGCTTTCGCGACGAAGGGCACGGTGCGGGAGGCGCGGGGATTCGCCTCGATGACGTACACCGTGGTGCCGACGACGGCGTACTGCACGTTGATCAAGCCGCAGACGTCGAGCCGATGCGCGATCGCCTCGGTGTAGGCGGTGATCACCTCGACCACCCAATCGGGAAGGGTCTGGGGCGGGATCGCACAGGCCGAGTCGCCACTGTGAACCCCGGCCTCCTCGACGTGCTCCATCACACCGCCGATGAGCACTTCACCGCTGGCGTCGCGCACAGCGTCGACGTCGACCTCGATCGCACTGGCGAGGAAGCGGTCGATGAGCACGGGACGCTCAGCCGAGAGTCCTCCTTCGCGGCCGAGACTGCCGGCACCCGATAGCTCTTCCATGGCTGATACGAGTCCGGCGTCATCGTGGATGATCTGCATCGCGCGCCCACCGAGGACATACGAGGGCCGCACGAGCACCGGGAAGCCAACCCGCGCGCAGATCGCCCGCGCCTGATCGAGATCGACCGCGGTGCCCCCGGGCGGTTGTGGGATTGAGAGTTCCTCGCAGAGCCGGTTCCACAGCTCGCGATCCTCAGCTGCGTCGATCGATGCGGCCGGGGTTCCTGCCACCAGCTCGGCGGGGATCTGCCCGGCCAGTTTGAGCGGTGTCTGCCCGCCGAGGGAGACGATGACCCGCTCCGGACGTTCCGCGTCGATGACGTTGAGCACATCCTCCCGGGTGAGCGGCTCGAAGTAGAGCCGGTCGCTCGTGTCGTAATCGGTGGACACCGTCTCGGGATTGCAGTTGAGCATGATCGTCTCGAACCCGGCCTCGCGCAGGGAGAAGCTGGCGTGGACGCAGCAGTAGTCGAACTCGATGCCCTGACCGATCCGGTTCGGCCCTGACCCAAGGATGAGAACTTTCCGGCGATCGGACGGAGCTACCTCGTCCTCGTCTTCCCAGGTCGAGTAGTGGTAAGGCGTGCGCGCCGCGAACTCTGCCGCGCAGGTGTCGACCGTCTTGTAGGTCGGACGTACCCCCGCCTCCAGGCGACTGTTTCGGACCTCGTCCTCGCTCAAGCCCCACATCCGCGCGAGTTGGGAGTCGGCGAAGCCGAGCCGCTTCGCCCGACGCCAACCCCGTCGACCGAGGGCGCTGGGCTGGGTGGTGGTGAGCACTTCGTACTCGTCGACGATGATCGACATCTGGTCAAGGAACCACGGGTCGATACGGGTCGCGGCGTGGATCCGGTCGAGATCGACCCGTCGCCGGAGAAGCTCTCCAACGAGAAGGATGCGGTCGGGGGTAGCGACCGAGGCAGCGGTGAGCAGATCCTCGTCACTGCGACCGCTCAGGTCGCCGAGGGTGCGTTGGGCGAGCAAACCGTCATGGCCCTGCTCAAGGGAACGCAGCGCCTTCTGCAGGCTCTCCGGGAAGGTGCGTCCAATCGACATGACCTCGCCGACGGACTGCATCTGTGTGCCGAGCACGCCGGAGGTGCCAGGAAGTTTCTCGAAAGCCCACCGAGGGATCTTGGTGACGACATAGTCGATGACCGGCTCGAAACTTGCCGGGGTCGCCTTTGTGATGTCGTTCGGGATCTCGTCGAGGGTGTAACCGACGGCGAGCTTCGCCGCAATTTTCGCGATCGGGAACCCGGTCGCCTTCGATGCGAGGGCCGATGAGCGGGACACCCGCGGGTTCATCTCGATCACCACCTGTCGACCGGTGGTCGGATCGACGGCGAACTGGACGTTCGAGCCTCCGGTCTCCACGCCGACTCGGCGGATGCACGCGATCGCGGAGTCGCGCATCTCTTGGTACTCGACATCGCTCAGGGTCTGCTGGGGTGCGACGGTGATCGAGTCGCCGGTGTGCACGCCCATCGGGTCGACGTTCTCGATCGAGCAGATGATCACGCAGTTGTCGGCGCGATCCCGCATGACCTCGAGTTCGTACTCCTTCCACCCGGCGATCGACTCCTCGATGAGGATCTCGCCGATCGGACTGGCATCGATGCCAGCGGCGGCGATTCGCTCGAACTGCTCAGGGGTCGACGCGATACCGGTTCCGCGCCCACCGAGGATGTACGCCGGCCGAATGATCACGGGGAGACCGATCTCGTCGACCACGTCGCGCGCCTCGTCCATTCTGTGGGCGATTCCCGATCGCGGGACGTCGAGGCCGATCTCGAGCATCGCGTCTTTGAAGCGTTGACGGTCCTCGGCGGTAGCGATGGCCTCGGCGTTCGCGCCGATCATCTCGGGTGTTCCTGGAACACCAATGATTCCGCGTTCGTGGAGCTCCATCGCCAGGTTCAGCCCGGTTTGACCTCCGAGTGTCGGCAGCACCGCGTCGGGCTGCTCGCGCTCGATGATGCTCGCGAGCACCTCCCAGGTGAGCGGTTCCACGTACGTCGCGTCGGCGAAGTCCGGGTCGGTCATGATCGTCGCCGGGTTCGAGTTGGCGAGCACGACCCGATAGCCCTCCTCGCGGAGCACTCGGCACGCCTGGGTGCCCGAGTAGTCGAACTCGCAGGCCTGACCGATCACGATCGGGCCGGAGCCGATGATCAAGATGTTGGAGAGGTCGTCGCGGCGCGGCATCAGCGGCCCCCATCCATCATCTGCGCGAAGCGCTCGAAGAGATGGCGACTGTCGTGTGGGCCCGGCCCCGCCTCCGGATGGTGCTGCACCGAGAAACAGCGTTCTCCGACCACCTCGAGCCCCTCGCACACTCCGTCGTTCAGGTTCACATGAGTCATCCGAACCTGCTTGCCGAGACCCGAGAACGAATCCGCGTCCACGGCGAAGTTGTGGTTCTGGGAGGTGATCTCAATCCGCCCGGTATCGATGTCTTTCACGGGGTGGTTGCCGCCGTGATGCCCGAAGGGCAACTTCACCGTGGGCGCGCCGAGCGCCCTACCGAGGATCTGATGGCCAAGGCAAATGCCGAACACCGGCACCTGCCCGATGAGCGCCTCGACGGTGCCGACGAGATGGTCGAGGATGCCGGGGTCACCTGGCCCGTTCGAGAGAAAAACGCCATCGGCACCGCGGGCGAGCACCTCAGCGGCCGAAGTCGACGCGGGGAGCACCTCGACCGATCCGAACTCGGTGAGGCATCGCAGGATCGTCGTCTTGATGCCGAAGTCGAGGGCGACAATCCGCCGTGAGGCGTCGGAGCCGAGCGTGTAGGGCTCCGCTGTGGTCACCGTCGACACGAGATCGACGCCATCGGTGCCGGCCTCGGAACGCGCCGCAGCGAGCAGTTCCGCTTCGCTCGCGGAGCCGAGCGCGCCGGGCACGGCACCCGAGTCGCGAAGGAGTCGCGTAAGTCGACGGGTATCGACCCCTGCGATACCCGGGATGCCGAGAGCGGCAAGGTGCTCGCCAAGCCCGAGTTCGGCCCGATGGTTCGAATGACGCCGGGCAAGATCGCGCACAATGACGCCGCGGCAGGCCGCGCCCTGTGACTCGGCATCGACGGCGTTGACCCCGTAGTTGCCAATGTGGGGGTAGGTGAAGGTCACCATCTGGCCGGCGTAACTGGGGTCGGTGAGGATCTCCTGATAACCCGACAGCGCGGTGTTGAACACCACCTCGCCACTTGCGACCGAGGCTGACGCGCCGATCAACTCACCCTCGAACACGCTTCCATCCGCAAGCACGAGGGCTCCCTCGCGAATTCCTCCACTGTGCTGTTCGCTCATCTCGTCGCTACTCCATCGCGCACCACGGCGTCTCCGTGGAGGAAGGTGTGACGCGGCCGCCCGACGAGCGGCACGTCCCGATAGGGGGTATTCGAACTCCGGCTCGCCAACGCGTCCGGATCAACGGTCCATTCGACCGACGGGTCGAGCACGGTGAGGTTCGCCGGCTCGCCGACCTCGACCGGCCGGCCATGAAGGTGCCCGAGCCCCGCGATCGCCGCCGGTCTCCACGACAGGAGCGCGATCAGGTCACGAAGTGGCAAGTCGAGATGCGCGCGCGCCACCCCGAAGGCGGTTTCGAGCCCGAGCATGCCCGGAGGCGCGGAATCGAGGGGCCGCTCCTTCGCATGACCGGGATGGGGGGCGTGGTCGGTGGCGATGGCGTCGATCGTGCCGTCGATAAGGCCGCGGCGCACCTCCTCTACGTCACGAATCGTGCGAAGCGGCGGGTTCACTTTGAACAGGGGGTCGAATCCGCGAAGCCGCTCATCGGTGAGGCTGATGTGATGCGGCGTCGCCTCGGCCGTGACGGGAAGTCCATCTGCTTTCGCCGCTCGCACCAACTCAACGCTACGAGCGGTCGACAGGTGCAAGAGGTGGACCGGCGAGCCGGTCAGGCGCACGAGTTCGATGTCGCGGTGCACCATGAGTTCCTCGGCGAGCGCTGGCCATCCGGGAAGTCCGAGGTGCGAGCAGCATTCCCCCTCGTGCATCACGGCCCCGGCGGTAAGCGAGGACACCTCGCAGTGTTGGGCGAGTGTGAGCCCGAGTTCCCCGGCGTACTCGAGCGCTCGCCGCATGAGGCCGTCGTCTTGCACGCCGCTGCCGTCGTCGGTGAATATCCGCACTCCAGCCGCAGCGAGTTCCGCGAAGGGAACGAGCCGCTCCCCCGCCCTCCCGACGGTGATCGAAGCCGATGGGTGAACATCGCAGAGCCCGGCGCGACGACCCTCGGCGCGCACGAAGTCGACGACGCTCACACAGTCCTGGGTCGGGTCGGTGTTCGGCATCGCGACAACCGCCGTGTAGCCGCCGAGGGCGGCCGCCCGCGAGCCGGTTTCGATCGTCTCTGCCTCGGTCATTCCGGGCTCGCGGAGGTGGGTGTGCAGGTCGACGAAACCGGGTGCGATCACCATGGTGCTGACGTCGATCACCTCGTCGTCAGCTGCGTCGAGCCGCTCCCCGACCTCAGCGATCGCACCTCCGGAGATCCGAACGTCGACTCGCCGTTCGCCGAGGATGTCGATCACGGTGCCACCGGCGAGTAGCACGCCGCCTCCCTGTGCGTCGCGGCTCATGACGCGGCCCCTCCCGAGCCGATCGCTGGAGATCCGACATCCAGGTCGACTCCGCCGAGCAGATCGAACAGCACCGCCATGCGGGCCGCGATGCCGTTGGTGACCTGCTGAGTGATCACCGAGCCGGGGAGGTACGCAGGATCGACGGTGATCTCCACCCCCCTGTTGATCGGCCCCGGATGCATCACGAGGACATTCTCGCCGAGTCGCTTCGCTCGCTCAGGAGTGAGCGCGAACCGCCGGCTGTACTCCTCGCCTGTTGGAACGACCGCGGAGTCGATCCGCTCAAGCTGCATCCGCAACAGGTACACGACATCGAGGTCAGCCAGAGCGGCATCGAGATCGTCGGTGCTCGGAGCGAGCGGAGTGGGCGGCATCAACGTTCGCGGACCGATGTGCAGCACCGATGCTCCAAGCAACACGAGGGCCTCGGTCAACGATCGGGCGACCCGGCTGTGCCTGATGTCGCCGACGATCCCGACGCGAAGGTTCTCGAAGCCCTCAGCACCGCGGGCCGCACGCTCCGCTCGAATCGTGTAGAGATCGAGAAGCGCCTGGGTCGGATGCTGGTGCCATCCGTCGCCGGCGTTGATGACACTGGCCGTGCACCATTCGGAGATTCTCCAGGGCACACCCGACGAGCGGTGCCGAATGACGAACGCATCCACCCCCATCGCCTCGAGGGTCTCGACGGTGTCGCGAAGACTCTCGCCTTTGTTGACGCTCGACGAGCCGACCGCGAGCGTCATGGTGTCGGCACTCAACCGCTTCGCGGCCGTATCGAAGCTCATCCGCGTCCGCGTCGAGTCCTCGAAGAACAGGTTGCACACGGTTCGGCCGCGCAGGGCGGGGACCTTCGGGTTGGCTCGTCGACCGACCTCGGCCATGTGATCGGTGAGGTCGAGCAACCGGAGTAGTCCATCAGCGCCGACATCGTCGATCCCGCGGAGATGGCGAGCCGACATCACCGACTCCCCCCGTCGCGAGCACTGGTTTCAGCCGCGTCGACGATGACCACACCGTCCCGGTCCACCTCGACCGACTCCCCGAGACTGGTCGGAAGGTTCTTTCCGACGAAGTCAGGGCGAATCGGCAACTCGCGATGTCCGCGATCGACCATGACCGCGAGTTGCACCGAGTCGGGTCGCCCGTAGTCGTTGAGGGCATCGAGCGCGGCCTTGACCGAACGACCGGTGTACAGCACGTCATCGACGAGCACGACTCGGGCGCCATCGATCTCCGAGGGCAACGAGCTCACCGAGCCGGGCACCACCGGTCGTCGGCCGATGTCGTCGCGATAGAGGCTGATGTCGAGCGAACCGACTGGGACCGGCTGGCCGATCCTCGCGATCTCCTCCCCCAAGCTGTCGGCGAGCCAGACGCCGCCGCGTTGGAGTCCAACGAGGACAACGCGTTCTAGGCCGCGATTCCTCTCGATGATCTCGTGCGCCATGCGCGTCGTGGCGCGTCGCACGTCGTCGGGCCCGAGGACCCGCTTCCCCTCGGTCATCTCACTCCTCGCCGTTCGGGCCTCACGGGACCCGCTTCACGGACGCCTGCAACCTAGCAGGCCCGCAGACAAGTGCGAGACTGTCCTCATGAGCGATTCCTTCACCGCCAACGCCGACGAACTGCTCGAAAACAACCGTCGCCACGCCGAGCGATTCGACGCGGCAGGTTTGCGAGTTGAGCCCTCTCGCCGTCTGGCGGTAGTCGCATGTATGGACTCGCGGATGGACACCTTCGAGATCCTCGGCCTTCGACACGGCGAGGCCCACATCATTCGAAACGCCGGCGGGGTCATTACCGACGACGTCATCCGGTCGCTCTGCCTCTCCCAACGCTTCCTCGGCACACGCGAAGTGATCCTCGTGCACCACACGGACTGCGGCCTGCAGCGAGTCGGTGAGGACGAGTTCAAAGAGTCGCTCGAGCGCGAACTTGGTGTTCGCCCGGGTTGGCTCCTCGAGTCCTTTAGCGATCCTCATGCCGATGTAGCCCAGTCAATGCGTCGGTTGGAGATGAACCCCTTCATCCTTCACCGCGACCAGATTCGCGGCTTCGTCTACGACGTCGAGACCGGCGTACTTCACGAGGTCACTCCTTCCGACTCCCGCTGAGCCGCAGCAGCGCGCCACCGGTACGCTCCCTCGCACAACAGAAAGCCTGCGGGGTTGGGTGGAAATCCCGACCGGCGGTATAGCCCGCGAACCCATCGAGCGATCGATGGGCCGATCCGGTGGAACTCCGGAGCCGACGGTCAGAGTCCGGATGGGAGCAGGTCGAGGAGGACGGTGCCAACCGTCCCTGTCGGCGTATCCCCGTGGGCGCATTCGCGACCATGAACGACACGACACCCACACTCGACACCCCTCCCGGATCGACCGATCCCGATCAACTGATGGGGATGGCGATCGCGGCCGCCCAGCGCGTCCGAGTGACCGCACGCCCCAATCCTTGGGTCGGGGCCGTGGTGCTCAGCGAGGACGGGATCGTTATCGCTGACGGTGCCACCGAGCCGGTCGGCGGGCGCCACGCCGAGGTTGTCGCCCTCGAAGCAGCCGGTGAGCGAGCGCGGGGCGGCACCCTCGTGGTCACTCTCGAACCGTGCTCCCATCACGGTCGGACACCGCCGTGCGTCGATGCCGTTATCGCCGCCGGGGTGGCCCGCGTGCTGATCGGCGTCGAGGACCCTGATCCCCGGGTGTCCGGTCAGGGCGTGCGACGGCTTCGAGAGGCCGGAGTGGAGGTCACTACCGGGGTCGCATCGGACACGGTCGCGGAGCAGCTCGCCGCCTATCTCCATCAGCGTCGAACCGGCCGACCAATGGTGATCGCGAAGATGGCGGCGACGCTCGATGGCCGAACGGCGGCCCCCGACGGAACCTCAAACTGGATCAGCGGCGAGGAGGCACGGCGAGAGGTCCACCAGATGCGCGCAGAGAGTGATGTCGTCCTCGTGGGCGCGGGGACCGTGCGCGCAGATGACCCACGGCTCACTGTCCGCGACGCCGATGGCCCCGATCCGCTCCGCGTCGTACTCGGAGCAGCCCCTGAGGGTGCCAAGGTCCACCCCTGTCTGCAGTGGACCGACACCCCAGAGGCGCTGCTCGACCAACTGGGCTCGGAGGGACACCTCCAACTGCTGGTTGAAGGCGGGGCGGAGACGATCTCCACACTCCTCGAGCGCGATCTCGTCGACTGTCTCGTTGTCTATTTGGCGCCAAGCATCCACGGTGGTTCGAGCGGACACCACCTCGTCGGCGGGGTCGGCGCCACCACGATCTCTGAACTGCGACGGGGTCGATTCCTCAGTGTTCGTCAAGTCGGAGAAGACATCCGAGTCGAGTTCGATCCCCGGATGGGATCAAACGGGGAGGAGAGGTGATGTTCACCGGAATCGTTGAGGAGATGGGTCGGGTCATCGCACTCGAGGGGGGTCGTTTGCGGGTGTCGGCCGAACGAGTGCTCGAAGGTGTCGGCCTTGGTGACTCGATCGCGGTGAACGGCTGTTGCCTCACTGTCGTCACTCATGACGAACACTCGTGGGAGGCGGACCTTTCTGAGGAGACACTCCGCCGAACCGCTCTCTCATCGCTTGAGCCGGGTTCGCAGGTGAACTTGGAACGCGCCGTGCGAGCTGATCAGCGGATGGGTGGGCACATCGTGCAAGGGCATGTCGACGGGGTCGGCACGATTCGGCATCGGGTGCCCGACTTGCGCGTGAGCGTCCCCGACGGTCTGGAGCGCTATCTCGTCGAGAAAGGGTCGGTCACCGTCGACGGGGTGAGTCTCACAGTCGTCGACGTGGATGGGGACACCTTCTCGGTGGCGGTTATCCCGCATACCTCCGAGGTCACCAACCTCGGCGCGCTCGATGAAGGCGCGCTGGTCAACATCGAGGTCGACATCGTCGCGAAATACGTCGAGCGGATGGCGACGCCGCATTTCGAACACCTCCGGGAGGAGCGGTCATGAGCGAGCACGAATCGCACGAGCATGGGTCGACGGCGGTTCGGCTCGATCCCGTCGACGAGGCGATCGCAGCCATCGCGCGGGGCGAGATCGTCGTGGTCGCCGACGATGAGGACCGCGAGAACGAAGGCGACCTCATCATGGCCGCTGATGCTGCCGACGACCGAACGATCGCGTTCTTCGTCAGGCACACATCGGGAGTGATCTGTGCCGCGCTCTCTCAGGAGCGGTGCGTCGACTTGCGACTTCCGCTCATGGTGCCCCCGGTCGCCAACAACGAATCGCAAGGCACGGCCTTCACCGTTTCGGTCGACCTCCGCGAAGGCACCACGACCGGAATCTCGGCTGGCGACCGAGCCCGCACCATCCGCGCTCTTGCCGATGACACGGTCGGACCTGAGGAGTTCAACCGTCCCGGCCACATCTTCCCCCTCCAGGCACGATCGGGCGGCGTGCTCAAGCGGGCCGGACACACCGAGGCGGCCGTCGACCTCGCGCGCCTCGCGGGTCGCGCCCCCGCTGGGGTCCTGTGCGAGCTCGTCTCCGATGACGGCTCGATGATGCGTGGCCCCGAGCTCCGCAAGTTCGCCGACGAGCACGGCCTGAAGTTCATCTCGATCGCCGAGCTCATCCGATTCCGCAGAAGGAGCGAGAAACTCATCGTCTCGGCGGCGAAGGCGCGCGTGCCGACCGAATGGGGCGAGTTCACCTGCCACGCCTTCCAGAGCGTCATCGACAACGAGACTCATCTGGCGTTCGTCAAGGGCGACCCCTCCACTCACGATGGACCGGTACTCGTCCGGGTACACAGCGAATGCCTCACCGGTGACGTCTTCGGCAGCGTGAAGTGCGACTGCGGACCCCAGTTGCATGAGGCAATGAGGCGCGTCGGCGAGGCCGGGGTCGGCGTGGTCGTCTATCTGCGTGGCCATGAGGGCCGCGGTATCGGGATCAGCCACAAACTCCGCGCCTACGAACTCCAAGACGGAGGCCTCGACACCGTCGACGCCAACGTCGAACTTGGACTTCCCGTCGATAGCCGCGAGTACGGAATTGGTGCGCAGATCCTCGTTGAGTTGGGGGTGCGACGCCTTGAGCTGATGACCAACAACCCGTCGAAGTACGGCGGCCTCGATGGCTTCGGTCTCACGATTGAGGGCCGGGTCCCCATCCACGTGCCGGTCCACCCCGAGGCCGAGCGCTACCTCGCCACGAAGCGCGAGCGAATGGGTCACTCGAGCCCCGAGGAGGACGCGCGATGAGTCGTGACCTTTCGACGACACCTGCGCCGATCCCCGACGGCTCTGGCCTCAGGGTCTGCATTGTCCGTGCCCGCTTCAACGATCAGATCGTCTCGGCGCTCGTGGCCGGTGCCCGCCGAGCCCTCGAGCGCTGCGGGGTCGCCGAGGTCAGCGAGGTGACCGTGCCCGGTGCGCTCGAGATACCGATCGCTTGCGACGCGGCGGCTGCTTCCCACGACGCGGTCATCGCGCTCGGTTGCGTCATCAGGGGCGAGACCTATCACTTCGAAGTCGTCGCCGATGTGAGTGCTCGTGGCGTGCTCGATGCTGGACTGCGGAACCACACCGCGATCACGAACGGGGTTCTCACCGTTGAGAACGTCGAGCAGGCCAAGGCGCGCTCGGGACCCGGTGACGACAACAAGGGGTTCGAGGCTGCCCTCGGTGCCGTCGAACTCGCGCGCGTCCTCTCGAACCTCGCCTGAGTCCGGCTGGCCGCGACGACCGCTGCGATCACTAGGGTCGCGACATGGTTCAGCCCCACGAGCTCGGCCCCTTCTTTGAGGACTTCACCGTCGGTGCAGAGGTGCGACCCCTACCGACACTCACCGTCACCGAAGCGGACAACACCGCGTACCGGGCGGTCACCGGCGATCAACACGCGCTGACCGCCGATCAGGGCCTGCACCGAGCAGTGGGGGGCGAGGGAGTGCTCGCGAATCCGGGACTGGTCGCGCACATCTCCGTCGGCCAGACCACCAACGCGACGCGACGCGCGATCGCCAACCTCTACTACCGCTCGGTGAGAATCCTCCGGCCGGTCCGCGTCGGCGAGACTCTGCGCACGAGCACCACCGTGCTCGGCAAGCGCTCGTCGTCTCCGAAGGACGGACAGCACCGCGGGAAGGTGTGGCTTGGGATCACGACCGTCGGCGATGACGGCGAGTGCATGCGATATGAGCGCTGCGCGTTGGTGCCGGCTCACGGAACGGGCCCGGAGGCGACCGACGAGATTCCGGGGCCATCGGACCCGACACCCTTACCTGATCTCGTTCCGCTCCTCCCGACCTGGGATCTCGCTCCGCTTGAGCGAACGGAATGGCCTGCGGGCGAGACGCGGGTGGATCCGCTTCGCGACCACGTCGACCTCGCTGCCCCGTTCGCAAGGCTCACCTTCAATCAAGCGGCGGTGCACCGCGACCGCACGCTTCCAGCCGCTGGACGCCGTCTGGTCTACGGCGGCCACGTCCAGGCCCTCGCTCAGGCGTCGCTCTCGCGCATCCTGCCCGGACTCGCTCAGGTCGTCGCTTGGGATGGTTGTGACCATGTGGGCCCGGCCTTCGAGGACGATCTCCTCGAGTTCTCACATCAACTGCTCGAGACCTTTGACGTGCCCGGTGGACGCCTACTCCGACTGGCCGTCACCGGCGTGACGGTCGACGGTGGAGCAGGCGAGGTGCTCCGGTGGACGCCGGTCGTGTTCGCTCCCTGAGCCGCCAGAGCAGCCAAGGGAACTCGGCGTGGTGATCGCTGAGATCGACAACCCGGCGGTACTGTCCGGACGTGGACGAGCCGACGTATTTCTCGACGCGACTGACGG
>JAFMMJ010000057.1 GCA_017859785.1 Ilumatobacteraceae bacterium | reverse complement strand
CCACCGAGCAGGTCGTCGAACGACGCCATGCACATCTCGAGTGCATCCACCGATGCTCTCGTCACCTCATCGCTCATGAATCCTCCGATCGGTCGCGGTCGGCTGGGCCGACCCGTTGGAATCCGTCCTCGGTGAAGGCGATCTCCTCACCGCGGTTGATACTCACCCAGTCACGGGCGTTGAGATATGGCTCGAATACCCTCGTGATCCGCTGCTCCATCTCGCGCGTCTTCGGCTGCTGCAACTCGAACAAGTCGGGGAACTCGACCCAGGCGGTCACCGCCTCCCACAGGCGCAACGCCGCCGCCCCCACTGGAGGATCCACCAGCACCGGACCGAAGAGGCAGTGCTCGCCGAAGAACAGGGTCGGCGCGCCATACCCGGCCGCGTCCACCACCCGCTGATGGTCAGCGAGCACCTCGTCGTTGGTGGTCGTGTCAGCAATCGACTCATCGACGAGACCCGAGTCGAGGCCGAGCTCGGCGAGCAACTCCCGCGCGACCTCCGGACGATGCGGACGTAACCCCTCCTCGTGAAGCGCTCGGCCGATCCGCTCATACCAGCGGTCGAGATTGTCCATCGAGGTCCGTCGAAGCAGGGCCCCAACGCGCATCAACGACCAACCGAAGGTCCAGTCCCGCTCCCACGGGTGCTTCTTGCCCTCGACCCGGTTGATCTCCTCGAGGCTGAAGAAGCGCCACGAGATGTCGAGTCCGTTCTGCTCGCGCACCGAGCGAATCCACTTCGAGGTCTGATACGCGTACGGGCAGAGCGGATCGAAGTGGAAATCGACCGAGGACACGTCAGGCCGCATCTCCCGAACGTAGGTCAGTTATCCGAGCCCACCTCAGTCGGAGCGCTCACACTGGCCATCGGTAGATTCCGGACATGTTCTCCGTCGCTCTCAGCGTCGCCTCCTGCCTTCGAGCCGGCACCGAGGTGCACGTCGCCTGGGTGGTCTCCTCCGACAACCTTCCCGGCCTCGCCGTCGGCGACTCGGTCGCGCTCACCCCCGGCGGAGGACGCATGGGGGCACTCGGCGGAGGCATCCTCGACAGCCACCTCGCCGAACTCGCAGTCTCCGGCATCGGTCGAGTGGTCGACGTCACGCTGAGTGAGGTCGACGCGCTCATCGCCGGACTCACTGGGCCCGCCTCAGCTCGCATCGCCGTGGTGCCCGCCTCCTCACTTCCCGAGCGCACCTGGGGGCTGCTGCTGAATCGTGAGGCCCTCGCGATCAGCGCCACCGTCGCCGAGGGCCGACTCTCCGACATCGAGGTGCACACCCTCAGTGACGCTCCCCCCGACGAGATCGCCGAGTCACTCGCCGGCGCCACCGGCAGCATCGAGTCCACCGACCGGCTCGTCAGCGCCTTCGTTCCTGTCACCCGTCTCGCGATCTCCGGTGGTGGCCCGAACGCACGAGCGCTCGAGGACGCCGCCCGGCTCCTCGGCTGGCAGGTCGACCGATCCACCGAACCCGACACGGCGATCGGTCTGATGGCCACGCTCTCGCCGCTCGACGCCGCGGTCATCATGGGACATGACGTCGAGGCATCGAGCCGCGTGCTCGCCGCCGCCCTCGAGAGTTCGGCGGGTTATATCGGCGCCCTCGGATCGCTCCGGATGCAGCAGAACCGCGCCGACTGGCTCGCCTACCGAGGCATCACCGACCTCGACCGAATCGACGGACCGGCCGGAGTCAATATCAACGCGTCGACACCCAGTGAGATCGCGGTCTCGGTGCTCGCATCGGCGATCGCCACCCTGAACCGCGGGGCGTGACGCTCAGCGGACAATCGTCCGCTCCACTCGTCCCCTTGTGAACACGGTCATAGACTCTCGACATGAGCGAACCCGCCGACGGAATCCCGACCTCATCCGCCACGGCGAAAGATGTTCTCACCTCGGTCTGGGAGACCCAGGGAGACCCCGCCACCACCCTCGACGAGGAGTGCAGCCCCACCAAGGTCTGCCGCAACATGCAGGGCATCGACTTCAGCGGTTTCGCCGAAGGAGAAACCGACCTGCGGAGCGCCTGGCGCGAACGTCTCGCCCGCGAGGGCAAACTCAGCGAGTCCGGACAGTCGATCCGCGACATCGTGCTCGGGGCCGGCGAGCACTGAACGATGCCTGCCTTCCCGCCCATCGGCGTCGAACCGCTCACCGGTGAACTGCGGGAAGCCGGCTACCTCGCCGATCGCGGACTCGCCACCGCCACCCACATCGCGCTCACCCTCGGTCGGCCGCTCCTCCTCGAAGGCGAGGTCGGCGTCGGCAAGACCGAACTGGCCAAGACCCTCGCCGGCATGTACGGCCGAGACCTCATTCGCCTCCAGTGCTACGAGGGCATCGACGCCGGCCAGGCCCTCTACGAATGGGACTACGCGCGCCAACTACTCAAGGTTCGGGCCTCCGACGGCAACCAGGGTGAGATCGACCACCTCTTCACCACCGAGTTCCTCGTCGAACGTCCACTGCTCCAGGCCGTTCGAGCCGGCGACCGGTGCGTGCTGCTCATCGACGAGATCGACCGCGCCGACGACGAGTTCGAGGCCTTCCTCCTCGAGGTGCTCTCCGACTTCCAAGTCACCGTCCCCGAGATCGGAACCATTACCGCGCCGTCACGACCGATCGTGATTCTCACCTCCAACCGCACCCGCGAACTCCACGACGCGCTGAAGCGACGCTGCCTCTACCACTGGATCGGCTTTCCCGCGCGCGACCGTGAGATCGAGATCGTCATGTCGCGGATCCCCGGAGTTGCCGCCGCCATGGCCGAACGAGTGGTTGACGCCGTCAACCGACTCCGCGACATGGACCTCGCCAAGCCGCCGGGAGTGGCGGAGACGATCGACTGGGCCCAAGCCCTCCAGGTGGTCGGCGCCGACTCCCTCGACGAGCAGCAGGTGCTCGACACGATCGGCGCCGTCGTCAAGGACCGCGACGATCTCGAGGTCGTCGGCGACATGATCGGTCACGTCAGTGGCGGGGCCTGACGGCGGATTCGTCGAACTCTTCGTCGACTTCGGTGCCGAACTCCGGGCAGCAGGTCTGCCAATCGGCTCCGACGACGTCATGGCGATGTGCTCATCGATCGCCTTGCTCGACCCGACCGACATCCTCGATGTCTACTGGGCCGGACGTTGCTCGCTCGTGAGCCGACGCGATCACATTCCCGTCTACGACAACGTCTTCCGGATGTTCTTCCTCGACGAGAAGCCGACGGCGCCCGACGATCCGCGCACGAAGATGCGGCCATCGGACAACGCGCAGTCCGTGCTCCAGATCCCCGATGTCGAGTCAGAGCGACCCGGATCCGGTGGCGAGGAGGAGATTCAACTCGGCTACATGGCCTCGCCCGTCGACGTCTGGCGCAACAAGGACTTCTCTGACTGCACCCCCGAGGAACTCGCCTCGCTGCGGAGGATCATGTCGTCGATCCGCCTCACCCCTCCGCGCCGTCACACCCGACGGCGCATCGCCTCCCGGCGCGGCCGATCGATTCACCTACGACGGATGGTCCGCGAGACCATGCGACGCCAAGGCGACCCGGAGACGATCATCCGCTCCGACCGCCGACTTCGGGAACGACCGATCATCCTGTTGCTCGACGTCTCCGGCTCCATGTCGGACTACTCGCGCAACCTGTTGCAGTTCGCCTATTCGGCACGACGCGCCGCGGGACGCGTCGAGGTCTTCTGCTTCGGAACACGACTCACCCGCATCACCCGACAACTCGACCGCCGACGACCCGACGAGGCGATGGCCCAAGCGGCGGCCAAGGTGTTCGACTGGGATGGTGGAACGAGGATCGGGGACTCGCTCATCTCCTTCATCCGAGGGTGGGCCCGCCGCGGACTCACCCGAGGAGGCATCGTCGTGATCTGCTCCGACGGACTCGACCGGGGTGATCCCGAGGTGCTCGCCGACGCGATGGAGTCGCTCTCGCGCCTCAGCCACCGCATCGTGTGGATGAACCCCCACCGTGGGGACGCCGCCGATTATCGGCCTTCGTCGCTCGGGATGATGGTCGCCGAACCGTTCATCGACTCGATCGTGTCGGGTCACAACCTGAGGAGTCTCGAGGAGTTCGCGCGAGCGCTCCCGAGCATCCGCTGAGAGGAGAGCCATGAGATACAGCGTGTCGGTCATCGCCGAAGGCGACCGCGAGATCAGACTCGATGAGGTCGTCGAGCTCGCTGATGCCGTCGCCCACCTCAACGGCATCGCCAGCGGCGCCGGCTCGATGTCCTACGGCGCGCAGATCGTGGTGGAGGCCGCCGACTCCGACACCGCCGTCGACGTCGCCATCCCTCTGTTCATCGGAGCGGCCCGTGCGGCCGGACTGCCCGAATGGCCGGTCACCCGCGCGGAGACCATCTCTGAGGTCGACGACCTCGAGGCCTTCGAACCGTGATTCGTCTCGGCTCGCTCGCCGGATACCCCTTTGAGGGTCCGAGGGTCTTGGCCGGTTGGACCGCTCCCGCTGTTCCTGCGGTCTACGCAGTGGTCACCCGGAACGACGCTGAGTCAAAGCCACAGGAGTTCTCCGTCATCTTCATTGGGCACTCCGACGACCTGTCGACCGAGAAGTTTCCCTTCCGGCATCCGCACTCTCCGGCGTGGGTCAAGCGGGCAGGCTCAAAGTGGAACCTTCACATCTGCGTCTACGAGGTACCCGGCGGGCTTCGCTCACATCGTGAGCAGATCGCCCGCGAGTTGATCTCGATCTATAAGCCCTCGTGTAACCCGGACCAGTACGACCGGACCTGGAAGGACACGTGGATCGGCGCCTACCACGCGCCTACCACCGGTCCGCTCACTACCGGTAACGCCCCCGACCCAACACGGCCTAAGGAATCGGGTGATCAGTCAGCCGGGTGATAACCAACAGCCTCGAGTAGACGGGAACGACGGGTTCCCATCGCAGGACGGGCCGGCGGGCGCTCCGCGTCGGCGGGCTCCGGCTGATAAGTCGCCCCGGTGACGATGCCTTCCGCCATCCCGTAAAGGAGCGGCAAGGCGCCGGCGACAACCCCGCCGGTGCGGTTGATGCGTTCGACCCCCGGTCGGATGACCTCGGCGTTCGCCTTGATCTCCCAAACCACGTCGGCGCACTCCTCGAGACGGGTCGCCACCTTTGTCAGTTGACCCCCGACGATGAACAGGTAGATCGCGAGCCCGGCGATGAGCAACACGATGTCGATGACGGTGAGAACGATGAGCGTCGTCATGAGCGGACCTTCTCAAGGACTCGGCCGAGGAACAGGTGGTGCTCGAGTCCCTCGGCAAGCACGGCGTCGACGCCGGCACCAACGGTCTCGATCAACGCCGTGTCATCGGTGTTGGATTTGGCTTGGTCGAGTGTCGCCTTGATCGCGTCGACCCGCTGGTCGATCGTGCGCACCAAGACCACGAGGATCGTGAGCAACGCCGCCACCGCTAGTACGACAACGAAACCAGCGATGATGGCGACCCACCAAAGGGTCTCTTGAGTATCGGTCAGAGCGAGCATGTCAGCCTCCCAGCCTCTCGCGACCCCGCTTGAGGCCGGCGACGATCGCCGTCGCGGACGAGATCGTGTTGTTCAACTCACCGAGCGCAGCCGTGTGATCGACGGCCTGCCCGAGACCATTGTTGATCCGATCCGCCTGACCGCCAATCGACTTGGCGAGCAAGAGAATCGGCACGACGAGTGCGACCACGGCGAGCACCACCACGATGCCTACGACGTAGCCGATCACCCAGCCGGTGTTGGATTCAGCGAGAAGTGAGATCATCGTCAGCCCCCTTAGATCGACTCACAGAAGTCGCGGACCGGTTGCAGGCTCGCGTTCACCGACGGGAGCACCGTCGGCACGGTCGAGGTCTTGGCGGCGATCACCTCAACCCCACCCTCGAGAGCGGCGAGGCTGCGTCGCACTGCCATGAGGTGAAGAATCACCCTGAGCAATCCGAGCGCCGCGGCCACGACGATGAGAGCGGCGACCACCAGGGTCACAACAGCAGCAGTAGTCATCTCGTTAGCCCCCTTACCCGAGCAGCTTCCCGACGCTGCCCGCGTAGCGGACCGCGCCGTCGGCAACTTCGGCGATCGTCTGGTCGGTCGTTGCGAGGAGCTCAGGCGCGGAGTCGAGCTCGCCGATCAAGGCGACCCCTCCCGCGAGCGCGTCGTCAGCCGCGCCCCTGATTCGCTCCAGCGCGCCGAGCACCCGGCTCAGCAGCGCGACGAGTACGGGCACCACCACCACAATCAGGATGATGTTCCCCAGTCCCCAGAGTGTCATGACTCCCCCTTCAGCGACCCGTGGGCAGCGGTTGATACGGCATGAAGAAACGTCGGGCGACGCGCACGAGCGCCATTCGGGCAGCTCGCAGAGCGATCGACACACCACTCGCGGGCTTAGCCCCCGCGACGGCGTTCGGGTCGAGCCCCTTCGAAATCGCGTCGAGACGCCCACCCATGTTGACCGCGAACTCATCCAGGAGCACCGCGGTCACATCGGCCACGAGACCACGGCCGTACTGGGCGGCCGCTCCCGAGATCGTCAGATCGAGCGAGATGTCGACGCGGGTTCCGAGAGCCGTCGGCGCCAACTTCGCGTTGAGAGCCAGCGAGGCCTGGCCGCGCCCCTTGCGATCGGCGCCGGCGGCGTCGACGGTGATCGTGCGGTTCGCCTCGTCGCGAGCAGTGATCTCCGCGGACCCGGCGAACTCGAGCTTGACCGGGCCAGCCTTGATCGTGACATCACCCTCGTAGCGATCGTCGCCGACCTGGTCAGTGAGATTCGTGCCCGGCAGACACGCCGCGACCTGCGGAATGTCACTGAAGAAGTCCCACACCGACTCGAGCGGTTGCGGGACCTCGATCTGGTTAGTGATCAGCATGACGCCTCCTGAACGAGGAACTGGGCGGGATCCTTCTTGAACGAATAACGACAGCCCGGACAACAGAAGTAATAGGTCTCACCGTCGAGCTCATACGGATGGTTGCCAGCGTCGACAGCTACGGACATCCCACAGACCGGATCGATCCGATACTCAGGACGGGCGACCGCGGAACCTTGACCCGAGGGGAGCTCTCCAGCAGCGCGCATGGCGACGAGTTCCGCCAACACCGCTACGGCGACCTCGCGGTGGGTGGTGTGACCGAGATCGATGCCGATCGGCATCCGGATTGAGGAGGCCTGCTCGGCGTCGACACCGCGATCGGCGAGAAAGCCGCGGAGCGCGTCGGCCCGGCGAGCCGAGGCGACCACCCCGAGATAGGCGGGAGCGGCCCGCAGCGCGGTCTCTACAACCTCTTCGTCGCCGTGGCCTTGAGTCGCCACCACGACGGCCGAAAAGGACGAGCAGCACGACTCGGCGAACTCCGACCCATCGATGAGATCCACTCGCCAATCGAGCAATCCGGCCATCTCCGCGAGAGTGGCGGCCATCGGCGACCGGCCGACAATCACGAGATGAGGAGCCACCTGGGCGGGCTCAATGTAGATCTGCAACGCGCCGTCGCTCTGACACGAGATCGGCACCGTCACCACGCCGTGGGGGATGTGCATCCCCTCAAGTTCCGACTGCTGGCCGAGCCAGATGAGCCGGGGCTCGCCCTGCTCAATCACATCGAGCGCCTCGCGGATGAGCACCGGCTCGGCACAGGCACCGCCGACCCATCCGTGGACAGCGCCGTCCGCGGTGACGATCGCCCGGGATCCGTTCTGACCCGACGAGGGCGCTTGGCGCCACACGACGGTCGCGAGGGCAAACGCCTCCCCGGACTCCATCAACTCGAGCGCCTTCGCCATGACGCTCCAGCCGTCGGAACGGTCGATCACGGAGCGTCGGTCCTCACCGGCGGCATGCCGCTGACGTCGTTGCCGGTGTTGGCTGCCTGGTGCACCCGGTCGGGGAGCAACGGCATATCGATGTTCCGGACACCGAGGTGCTTGACCGCGTCCATGACCGCATTCACAAAGGCCGCCGGGCCACCAACGGTGGCACACTCACCGATGCCCTTCGCGCCGATCGGATGGTGCGGGCAGGGCGTCACGACCTCGTGGAGCTCGAACCCGGGCGTCTCCCACGCGGTTGGTAGCAGGTAGTCCATGTAGTTCGAGCCGACGCAGTTACCGTCGGCGTCGAAGGTGATGAACTGCATGCTCGCCATCGCGTATGCCTCGGTGAGCCCACCCATGATCTGACCCTCGACGATCATCGGGTTGATACGGACGCCGCAGTCATCGACCGCGACCATACGGAGCACGTCCCACACCCCGGTCTCTGGGTCGACCTCCACCGTCGCGATGTAGCAGGCGAACGGCCAGGTCAGGTTGGGCGGGTCGTAATAGGCGGTGTTCTCAAGACCCGGCTCCATGCCGTCAGGAACATTGGAGTAGGCCGCCATCGAACAGTCCTGGATCGACACGCCTCGGTCGGGCTGACTGCGCACATAGAACCGTCCGAGCTCCCACTCGACGTCCTCCTCGGACACCTCAAGAAGGTGGGCGGCGATCTTGCGAGCCTTGGCGCGGATCTTGCGAGCCACCATCGCCACCGCGGCACCCGCCACCGGCGTCGAGCGCGAGGCATAGGTGCCCATGCCGAACGGGGCGGTGTCGGTGTCACCCTCCTCGACAACGATGTCGTCAGCCGGGATACCAAGCTCGTGGGCGACAATCTGAGCCCAGGTCGTCTCGTGACCCTGGCCCTGGGTCTTCGCCCCGGTGCGCAGGATCGCCTTTCCAGTCATGTGGACCCGAAGCTCAGCCGAGTCGAACATCTTGATACCGAGGATGTCGTATTCGCGGCTGTTGCCTGCGCCGAGCGGCTCGGTCATCGTCGAGATACCGATACCGAGCAGACGGCCCTTCTTGCGGGCCTCCTCCTGGTCCTTCAAGAACTGCTCGTAGCCAATGGCCTCAAGGCCGACATCGAGACACTTCCCGTACTGACCAGAGTCGGTCAAGAAGCCGAATGCAGTGCGATGCGGGAAGTCGTCGTCGCGGACGAAGTTCATGCGCCGGAACTCAGCCTGGTCCATGCCGAGGTCGTCGGCGGCTGCCTGCACCATGCGCTCCTGGAAGAACATCGCCTCGGTGACTCGGAATGAGCATCGGTAGGCGACCCCACCCGGGGCCTTGTTGGTGTACATGCCGGTGGCTGTCAGATGGGCCGACGGAATGTCGTAACAGGCGAAGGCCGAGTGCATCAGCCCGATCTTGAATTTGCTCGGCTGCGCATCGGAGAAAAACGCGCCGTGATCGGAGATCGTGTGCATCCGCACACCAAGGATCCGGCCGTCTTTGCGGAGCGCCATCTCGCCCTGCAGATAGACGTCACGCCCGAAGCCCGTGGAGATGAGGTTTCCGGTCTTGTCCTCAATCCACTTGACCGGACGCTCCGTCAGGATCGACGCCAAGATCGAGATGACGTAGCCGGGGTACACGGGCACCTTGTTGCCGAAGCCGCCACCGAGATCTGGCGAGATGATGCGAATCATGTGCTCGGGCAACTCCGCCACGAGAGCCACCGCCGCGCGGATGATGTGCGGCGCCTGCGTCGTCATGTAGACGGTCAACTTGCCCGTCGAACGGTCAAAGTCGGCGATCGAACCACATGGCTCGAGCGGCGAAGGATGCGACCGCGGGTAGTGGAGCTCAAGCTTCGAGACGACATCGGCTTCGGCGAAGGCCTGATCAGTCGCCGCTCGGTCGCCGACCTCCCAGTCGAAGACCTTGTTGTCCGGCTGGTTTTCCTTGTCATCGCGAATGAGCGGCGCGCCGTCGGCCATCGCCTGCATCGGGTTTACGATCACCGGGAGCGGCTCGTAATCGACCACGATCGCCTCGCAGGCGTCCTTGGCGATATACGGATCGTCGGCGATGACCGCCGCGACCTCCTGGCCCTGGAACCGAACCTTGTCGGTAGCGAGCACCGCCTGGGTGTCGTACGAGAGGGTTGGCATCCACGCGAGGTTGCGCGTCGCCATCATGTCGCCGGTGAGCACCAGGCGAACACCGGGAATCTCCCATGCCTTCGACACGTCGATCGACCGGATACGCGCATGCGCGAGCGGGCTCCGGAGAATCTCCATGTGAAGCATGCCCGGGAGCACCACGTCGTCGACGTAGTTGCCGCGACCCCGGATGAAACGGTTGTCCTCGACTCGGCGGCGGCTCGCGCCCATACCGCCGATCTTGATTTCGTCGATGGTCATCGCAGTCCCCCGATCAGCCGGCCGAAGCCCGGAGCTTGTCCGCCGCCCACAGGACGGCCTTGACGATGTTCTGGTAGCCGGTGCAGCGGCACAGGTTGCCCGAGAGCGCCCAGCGGATCTCGTCCTCCGACGGATCCGGGTTCTCCTCGAGGAGGGCCTTGGCGGCCATCATCATTCCCGGTGTGCAGTAACCACACTGCAGGCCGTGCTCCTCTTTGAAGCCCTCCTGGATCGGGTGGAGCTCGCTCGCGCTCGCGAGGCCCTCGACCGTCTGCACGTCGTGGCCATCGGCTTGGACGGCGAGCATCGTGCAACTCTTCACCGGTCGGCCGTCGAACAGGACGGTGCAAGCACCGCAGTTCGTCGTATCGCATCCGGTGTGGGTACCGGTCAGACCGAACCCCTGACGCAGCAGGTGGGCGAGCAGGAGCCGCGGCTCGACATCGGCGGCGCGGCGCTCCCCGTTGACGGTGATGGTGACGCGTCGAACCGGTACGTCCACCGGCGTGACCGACACCTCCTCATAAAGACTGGTCATGTCAGGCTGCCCTCTCGCTGGATGAGGCGATCCCGCTCAGGGCTCGCGCGGTGAACGTGTTGACGATGTGACGCTTGTAGGAGGCGCTGCCGCGGTGATCGCTGCGGGGTTGCGCCGCCGCGGCCGCCAGCTCGGCGGCTCGGGCGATCGAGTCGGCGTCGAGGGTCGAGCCGGTCAGGGACTCGGCTGCCTCGGACGCGTTCACTGTCGTACCTCCCACACCGGTCAAGGCGATGCCGGCACGCAGCACGACGTCACCCGACATATCGAGGGCCACGGCGACGGCTGCGGTCGCGAAGTCGCCAACGCGTCGCTCGAGTTTCAAGTACGCCCCGCGAGCCTCGCCCCGAGGAGCCGGGACGACCGCTTCGACGGCGATCTCGTTGTGCGCGAGGACGTTCTGGAATGGGCCGGTCACGAACGACTTGACGGGGATCTCGCGACGGCCGTTCGGCCCCTGCGCGACGACGTAGCCGTCGAGGGCGATCATGCATGCCGCCCAGTCACCCTGGGGGTCGCCGTGGCAGACCGACCCGACGAAGGTGCCCCGGGTGCGAACGATCGGATCCGCGACCA
>JAFMMJ010000009.1 GCA_017859785.1 Ilumatobacteraceae bacterium | reverse complement strand
ATCCATCGTTCGTCGGGGTACGACCCTCGAGGCCGACCCGACGGATCGTCGAGGAGGAGTCGCGTCCGGCCGAGACCATTCGCGCGTCGACACTCAGGTCGCGGTAGCGCTGGAGGGGGCCCCAGTCGAGACCACCCTTGGCCACCTCGTAGACGAAGGTGAGGAAGAACACCAGAGAGAAACCGAGGATCGCCCAGAAGCCGAAGGCGCCGAGAGCACCGCGCTCCACGGCGTAGGGGTAGAGGAAGATGATCTCGATGTCGAACATAATGAAGAGCATCGCGACGATGTAGAAGCTGACCGGAAACCGCTCAGGCGGTTCACGGCTCGGCACGATTCCGCATTCGTAGGGTGCTTCCTTGGCCACCGACGGACGGCGCGGCGCCAGTAGTCGAGATGCCACGAAGCTCAACGCTCCGAAGAGCGTCGCCAAGATCAGAAGAACGACGATGGGGAGGTACTGGGACATCGTCGAGGTCACGCCGACGTGGCGAGTGCCTTCCGTTCGAGGTTCTCAGCCACGAACCGATCACGTCGGTGAAGCATCCAGCAGAGCGCGAGGAACACGATCGTCGATCCGATCGTGATAAGCGCCGCCGGCTCTCGGCGAGAGCCGAGATCGCGGATCATGTAGACGTACTGACGCTCGCGGCTCGAATCGATCTCGGGCGGGGACGGAGCGCGACCCGGCTCCTCCCTCAGCGGCAGATACGGCGCCACCTCGACCACGGTGTAGTACGGCTTGTGGAAGAACGCGATCTGATCGAGGGCATCGAGACCGAAGAGCTTCGGATACGCCTCGCCGCCGACCTCGTAGACATGGGTCACGTCGAACTCGCCGGGCGCGAACGCGCCCTCCTCCTCGAGGAACACCGTCGCCGAAGCCTCAGCTTGACCGAACGCCGGCTCGGCCTCACCGACCACGCGCCATCCCTCGTCGACGAACTGGTCGACGATGCCATCGGCCAGCACGTCGAGCGGAGCGTCAGGGGACACGGCGAGCCGCTGCTCGAACACGCCGGCCTGATAGAGACCATCGGGGTCTTGAATCACGGTGCGCCCGGGCACCTGATGCCACGACGGATCCTCGCCCTTCAAGCCGATGCCGTAGATCCACCAGATGGCTCCCATCAGCGCCATCCATCCGGCGAGACCGGTGAGCGCGACGAGGAAGCCGAGGCGGGCACCGAGGTTGGTCCCGAGGATGAGGTACACCGATCCCATGAAGGCGATGAGACCGAGGACGACCGTGAGAAGACCACGGAGTTCGGGTTCCCAGTTGACGGCGAGCAGCATCGACACCATCACAGACCCCGCACGTACTCGACGACGGCGGTGAGCTGCTCATCGGTGAGCAATGCACCGAAGCCGGGCATCCGGCCGCTCCCCTGACCCTGAACTCCGTACTTCGCGCCGTAGACCGAACCGTTGCTGATGAAGTCGATCATGTCGTCCTCGTTCGGGAACACGGTGTTCGCCTTGCCCCCGGTGAGGTTCCATCCGAAGCCACCCTGACCGGTCACGCCAGGGTCACCCCAGCTCCAACCGGGGGTATGGCAACGCGCGCAGCTGTAGGCGCCGCTACCGAGGTCGAGGTTAAAGAGCGCCTCGCCGTAGGAGGCGTAGGTGCCATCGGCGACCAGTTGACGAGCGCGCGTCTCGATGTCGTCCTGCATGTCGGTGGGGAGGTGCCCCGACGGGCAACTCCGCGGGTCGTCCTCGCCGACGCCGCAGTCCTCGCGCTCGACCTGGATCGACCAGAGATAGGAGATGAGCGTGTCGATCTGCTGGTCGTTCATCGGACCTCCGCCCTCGACGCCCCACGGGCTCATCGGCGAGAACGGACGGCCGTAGACGAGGATGAAGCGCACCTCGTCCTCGTCGAATCGATAGAAGATCGTGTCGAGGGCCGGCGCCTTCCAGTTGACGGCCTCGACCTCACCGGTCTTCGCGTCGGTCACGTTCCACGCCGCCTCGCCACCGCCACCGGCGTAGCCGCCGTGGCATCCGGCGCAGTTGAACCCACCCTCGGCGGTCGGAGCGAAGAGGCGGCGACCCCACTCGGTGAAGATCTCCTCCTGGGCCTCGACCGCTCCGGCCTGACGACCCGGCTCAAGCACCCAGTAGACGGGGAGGCCGATCACGACCACGACAAGCAGGAGCACTCCGAGCAGCTGAACCCGCTCGAGACGGCTGCCCTCGAGGGTCTCGTCGTCGTAGTACTCCTTGCGGTTCGGAGCGAGCTCGATCTCCGAGCCGAGTTCGGCGCGCGACTGGCGGATGTTCAGGACCGCGTAGACGATGAAGCCCGCCGTAATGACGAGCAGCAGCAACCAGGCGATGTTGGTGGTGGTCAGGGCCAGCATCAGTGATCACTCGCTCCCACGCAGTGAGGGCCCTCGGCCTCCTGACCAGTGGTGTTCACACCGATCGGGACACCTTGGACAATCGTGCCGGTGTCGACGAGCACGTCGCCCGCCGCAGTGAACTCGAGAGGGAAGTGGTCCATGCCACGGGGGGCCGGGCCACCCTTCTTCTCCCCGACTCGGTTGTACTGCGAGCCGTGACAGCCGCACTCGAACCACTGGCTCGACGTGCACTGCGGCACGCGACAACCGAGATGCGGACACTTCTGGTACGAAGCGATCAAGCCGCGCCGCATTCCAGCGAGCACCGACTCTTTGTACACACCCTCGGCCTTCGGCACCGCGTCGACCGGGTACTCGGTGATCCAAGCGCGGGCCTCGGGGGCGTAGAAGAAGCCCTGACCCTGGCGGATACCCGACACGATGTCGTCATAGCGACCGACCGGGACCTTGCCGCCGAAGCCGCCGGTCTTGGTGGGCCAGAGGAAGGCGACGAACGAGGCAGCGGCGAACGCGCCGATACCGGCTGACATCAGCGAGATGGTCGCGCGGTTGAAGAACTGGCGGCGACTGACGCCGATCGCCTCGGGATCGGCCGGCACGAAGGGCACCGGAGCCCGGTCCTCAACGACGGCGACGGCGGTTCCAGCGCGAGCGGCCACCCCTTCGGCTTCGACCGAGGCAGCGGTCGGACCGCTTTCAGCGGTCTGGCGCGCCTTGCGTGCGGCCCGGTCGCGAGCGACCGTCTCATCGCTGAGGGCACCCGCCCCTCGCACATCAGAGCGACGGGCAAGGGAGGCGAACGCGGCGCCGCCGAGAACGACGACGGCGACCACCGCGATGATGATGACTGAGGTTGCGCTCATTGTGTTTCCCTCCTCGACCTCAGAGCTCGAAGAACAATCCGTCACGCCACGGCAGCGTGAAGTTGAATCCAGGGCCCCGGAAGAACGAGCCGATCATGACGAGCACCGCCCAGAACATGAGGTGCACGGTCATAAGGGAGGTCGCGAACTTGCGATCCTCCGGCTTGTTCGACGGGTTCTTGTCGATGTACGGAGCGAAGATCAACATGATGATGCCGACACCGGGAATGGTCACGCCAGCGACCATCGGGTGGAACATCGTCAGCAGCTCCTGAAGGCCGAGGAAGTACCACGGCGCCTTCGACGGGTTCGGCGTTTGGTTCGGGTTCGAGAGCTGAAGCAACGGCGCGTTCACCCAGATCGAGAACAGGAACGTGAAGACCAGACAGGCGAGCGAGGCGACGAACTCAGCGGCGAGTAGATGCGGCCAGGTGTGGACCTTGTCGACCGGCTGGGCCTTGACCTCTTGGATCGAGCCCGACTTCACCACGGTGAGAAGGCGCTGCGTGTGACCACCGGGGCCGGCGCCGACCGGCACACCGCCGCCAGCCGCCGGAGTGGCGACAGCCGCCGCCACCTTGTCGGCAACGGCGACGCCGCCGCCTGACTCCTCCTCGCCCCCCGCGGCCTTCGTGCGGGCGGCTTTCGAGCGCTCGAGGAGGTGCGCGGGGATACGAGAGTCGGCCTCAGCTGCCGGAGCGTCTGCCTCCACGGCGGGCTCAGCCGACGACTCGGCTGCCTTCTCACGAGCCGCCTGGGCCCGCTTCAACAAGTGTTCGGGAATCTCGGTCATTCGGTCAGCCTCCGATCACAGCGGTCCGCTGATGCCGCCGTCCTTGCGGACGCGCCAGAAGTGGATCGCCATGAAGATGACGATGATGAATGGGAAGAAGAGCACATGGAGCACATACCAACGCAGGAGTGTCTCCGATCCAATCTCGGCTCCTCCGAGGAGCACGAATCTGACCTCCTGACCGAACACCGGGGTGTACCCCATCATGTTGGTGCCGACCGCCACCGCCCAGAGCGCGAGCTGGTCCCACGGGAGCAGATAGCCGGTGAACGACAGCAGCAACGTGAGCGTGAGCAAAATCACACCGATGACCCAGTTGAACTCGCGTGGTGGCTTGTAGGCCCCGTGATAAAAGACGCGGGACATGTGCAAGAACACTGCGAGCACCATGAGGTGCGCGCCCCATCGATGCATATTTCTCACGAGTAGTCCGAAGGTGACCGAGGTCTGCAGGTTGGAGATGTCGTCCCAAGCCGCGGTCGCCTCAGGTCGGTAGAAGAACATCAAGAAGATGCCGGTCACCGTGAGCAGGATGAAGAGGAAGAAGCTCAGCCCGCCGAGGCAGAGCGTGTAGCTGACCTTGACCGCATGGCGCTTCACCTTCACTGGGTGCAGGTGGTAGAGCACCGAGTTCATGATGACGTAGCTCCGGTTCCTCGGGCTGTCGGTGTAGCCCTTGCGGAAGATCGAGCCGGGACGGAAGATGCTCGCCCAGGCCTGACTGCCCTGAACGGAGTCGACCGTCTGCTGGAACCGCTCCTTAGCGGTCGGTCGTGGTGTCTCGTCGATGATTTTTGCCATGTCAGTTCTCGTTCCGGATGGTGTCAGAGCCGCATGCCGTAGGCATAGCCATGGTTGTTGGTTCGGGTGTGGGAGTCGCCTGCCGCGGTGGCCGGGCCGACCTTGCCGAGGATGATGACCCCGGTCGGGCACCGGTCGACGCACAGGGCGCAACGCGTGCAGATGTCGTCGTCGATGATGAAGACCACGTTGTCGGAGGGGTCGTCACCGGGGCGCTCGGTTCCCTCGGACTCGACGATCGCCTCCGGCTGCACCATGTGGATGCACTTCCATGGGCAGATGTCGACACAGCCCTCGCACATGATGCACTCGGTCTGGTCGATGTGGATGAACTGCTTCGGCTTGACCGCCTTCGTGAGGTAGTCGGCGTCGACCTCGACGAGCGTGTACTCGTCGGTGAACGGCATCATCGGGGGGTTGGCGTCGGTCTTCGCCATATCAGGCCTTCTTCACCAGTGGGCGTCCGTAGGTGCTGGTGTCGAGTTCGGTGCTGACTTCCTTGCCGCGCTTCTGCCAGTAGGACCAGAGGAAGATCACAAGACCGAAGTAATAGGCGTGGAGGACAACCACCACGATGTCGCGGATGGCCTCGTACTGCAGGGTGAACGGAAACCAGCCGTCGAGGGCCTGGGGCTTCAGGATCCCGCCGGGCCCGTAGATGATCTTCGTGCGATCCCAACCAAGATCCTTGTCGGCGTGGTCGATCCACTGGTGAGGAACGATGCCGAAGGCGAGAAACATGACGCCGAACACGTAGGTGGAACCGAGCATCGCCTCACCCCAGGACATCGGTGTGCCGAGGGGGCGCCGCTTGCCGTAGGGAATGACCGCGAACGCGAGGACGTTCGACGCGATGAACGAGACGAGGAAGGCGGTGTTCATCCCGGGCCACTCCAGGACGTTCCAGTTGAAGGCGAACATGACTCGTCGCGCTGCCTTTCGTTATCTCGTGCTCGTGATCGATCGGGGGTGGGCTGCCGGCGAACCGGGCCGTCCGCACTCCCGCCCAACTGTAGTCGGAGGTCCACCCGATAGAGCCATTCCGTCACCGTGAGGGCGGCGGTCAACTCAGCCTCGAAGAACCAACGACTGGTGGTCGTGTCGGTCTTGCTGTCTCGATTTTGCTAACGGTGTTTTTCGCGTCGACCGAACCGCTCGTCGCGATCGGTCGATCAACAGTTTGCCAGTAGCCCCCCGACCCCATGCAGGGTTGTGCGTAAGTTCTCTCGGACGTTCTCCGCACAGCTCTCCAAAATCCCGCTCATCGACCTCCACGGGTTTCGCCGGATCGCCGCCGCGCCGTCTATCGTGGGGGCGCGACGTCGGCCCGGTGGGTGAGTCGCGAGACGATCGAACCCGACACGGACGACATCCCTTCGAGAGGACCAGCGTGACCGAGATCCCCGAACACCTGCTGAAGCGAAGCCGAGAGCGTCGCGCGGCTGCCGGCGACAGTTCAGAGAACCCGGGAACCGAGGTCGCGACCACGAAGGAGGCCACCCCCGCAGCGGCCGCATCGGCGGCACCGGCCTCCACCGGTCCCGCTCCGCGCACGGCTGCCGCCGCTCCGTCTGAGCCCCCCGCGCCAAAGCCCGACTCGCCGGTCGTCGCTGCCTATCGGTCGCGGCGCAAGGTGCCGTTCTGGGCCATGGCGGCGCTGGCGCTCCTTCCGATCTGGACGTTCATGTACGTGCGTTCGGTGACTGCCCAGGCCGAGGAAGCCAGTGGACCCCTCGCCATGGGAGCCGAGATCTACGCCAACTGCGCGGCCTGCCACGGTGGAGCCGGAGGCGGAGGCGTCGGCTACGCCTTCACCGAGGGAGAGGTGCTCCTCACCTTCCCGAACATCGAGGACCAGCTGCGCTACGTGCTCTACGGCACGGGTGCCTACAACGTCGCCGGCGTCGAGATCTACGGCAATCCCGACCGACCCGGCGGGCCGCATGTCACGGGAGCCCGTGGAGCGATGCCCGGTTTCGAGGGCGCCCTGACCGACTACGAGATCCTGTCAGTCGTCTGCCACGAGCGGTACACCCTCAGTGGAGCGGACCCCGGCTCCGAGGAGTGGGGCGACGAGTACGAGCACTGGTGCTCGGAGAGCTCGGAGTACTTCCTCGAACTTGAGGAGGGGGCGTCGCTCGCCACCCTCCACGAGATGCACGACGGCATCCTCGCCGTCGGCGACGGCCCGGCCTCCGGGTCGCCCGCCGGAGCCGACTGAGTTCAGGTCATCCCCGGGCGGCGACGGGATGCGTCCGCTCATCATCGGCGGCGGCCCCGCCGGAACCGCAGCGGCGATCACGCTCGCCGAGCGAGGCGTTCCCGCGCGGCTGATCGACCGTCGCGGCGTGGCGGCCCCAATCGACAAAGCGTGCGGTGGTCTGCTCACTCCGCGGGCTGTCCACCTCCTCGGCTCCCTCGGCCTGGAGGTCGCCTCTCTTGGGCGACCGATCGACTTCGTCGATCTGGTGGCGCGAGGACGCCGGCAGCGGATCAAGTGGCCGACGTCGACTGACGCGGGCGAGACCACCGGCATCGTCGTCTCCCGCGGCCGTCTCGACTCAGCGTTGCTCGACCGCGCCAGTGAACTAGGTGTGGAGGTCGAACTCGGTCGCGAGGCGATCGAACCAATCGTCGAGCGAGGGTTCGTACGCGGGGTTCGGACCTCGAACGGCGAGCAGGAGTCAACCGAGCCGGCCGAGTTGCTCCTCGTCGCCGATGGCGCGAACAGCACCTTCGGGCGCGAGCTCGGCACGTCACGACGACAGGATTGGCCGTCCGTCTCCGCGCTCCGGGTCACGCTCCCCTACACCGCGCTCGACCGGTTCGGGGTCGAATTCCACCTCGACCTCGAGCGAGGCCCGGGTGACGGCCTTCCGGGCTTCGGATGGGTGTTCCCCGTCGACGACCACACCGTCAACATCGGTGTGCAGGTCGCGTCGACCGCGCGCGACGCCACCGCGGTGAACCTCCATCTCCTCCTTGAGCGACTTCTCGAACGGGTCGCTGGGTCATGGGGGATCACTGTTGATCCCGCGGAGGCGGCTGAGCGGGCGGAGGGCGCGCGCACTCCAGTCGGCGACTCGATCGTCCCGGTCGCCGGCCCGAACTTTCTGGTCGCGGGTGATGCCGCGGGGCACGCGAACCCGCTGACTGGAACCGGCATCGAGGCCGCGCTCCGGCTCGGCATCGAGGCTGGCGAGGTGCTGGCGGCGGCGAGCCGGACCGCGCCTGACGCGCTGCAGGCCTACGTGCCGCGGGTCCGAGCGATCCACGCCGACCACCACAAGACCGGTCGGCAGATCGTTCGGCTCACCGGGAGACCCCTCGGCGCGCGACTCCTCGCGGCCCTCGCCACCACACCGTGGGGCGCCCCGACAGTCATGCGCTTCGCCCTCGCCGAATTCAGAAGCTCAGGAGGCGTGGCCGAGACACTCCATTCGGCGGCGAGGCTGTTGGGACGCGTCGCTCCGGAAGCCTGAACCGTGTCGTCGGGAGCGCGTCGCCAAGTCTGAGACGTCAGGCGGTCGGGCTGAGCGCCGACGCCAGCAAAGCGGCCGGAGCCTCCTCGAGCGCCGAGCGAGCCGGGCCCTCAGGGAGCGCCGAGCAAGCTCGAACCGCGTCGTTCACGAAGTCGCGCGCCCGCGAGATCGTCGACTCGATCCCCGGACCACTGCGAACGATCTCGAGAGCTCGTTCCGCTTCGGGCCCGTGCAGCGGCCCTCCGAGCAGACTCTCGAGCTCGGCGGAGCCAACCGACAGCGTGTGGATCACGGGGAGCGTGTACACGCCCACCTCCATGTCATGACCGGCCCGCTTACCGAGCCGTTCGTCGGTGGCCGTCAGGTCGAGGAGGTCGTCGACGACCTGGAACACCATGCCGTAGGCGTTGCCGAAGTCGGTGAGCGCATCGATCTCCTCGTCGGAGAGTCCGGCGACGATGCCCCCCACCCGAGCCGCCGTGCCGTACAGCGATGCGGTCTTGCCGTGGATGGAGGCGAGATAGCTCTCCTCCGTGCGACCCACGTCATAGGTGTGACGGAGCTCCTCGATCTGCCCCTCACACAGCCAACCGATAGTTCGCGCGAGAAGGCCAGCGACCTCAGTGCCAAGGCCGGCCGCGATCTCCGAGGCGCGCGCCAAGAGGAAGTCACCGGCGAGGATCGCTTGGAGATTCCCCCACCGCGCGTTAACCGTCTCGACCCCGCGTCGGGTCTCCGACTCGTCCATGACATCGTCGTGGTACAGCGAACCGAGGTGGACGAGCTCACACGACACCCCTCCGAGCACGACGTCATCGGTGACCGCGCGCCCATCGAGGGAACCGGCGATCACCGTTAAAACCGGTCGGAGCCGCTTGCCGCCAGCGACGATCAGGTGCGAGGCCAGTTCCGTCAGGTGAGCATCGGTCGTGGTGACCGACGCCAACATCGCGCGCTCAATGCGATCGCGCTGATCGCCGACGTGCACGAGAAGTGGAGACGGCGAGGACACGCCCGCAGGCTATGTCGACTGCTGCCACGAGGCGCACCCGTGCGGGCCATCACAGCCGCCCATGATTTCGGCGTTCTCACTGGAGCACGGGACCTCACCGTGAAGGGGTCACCGGTAGAGTGATCCCAACTAGCAGGCACACGACTTGAGAGGTGGCACATGTTCGAACGCTTCACCGACAGGGCTCGCCGCGTCGTGGTGCTCGCTCAAGAGGAGGCCCGTCTCCTCAACCACTCCTACATCGGCACCGAGCACATCCTCCTCGGGCTGATCCACGAGGGTGAGGGTGTCGCCGCGAAGGCCCTCGAATCGCTCTCGATCTCTCTCGAGGCCGTCCGCTCCCAGGTCGAGGAGATCATCGGCCAGGGCGGATCATCGCCCTCGGGTCACATCCCCTTCACCCCCCGCGCGAAGAAGGTGCTTGAGCTCTCCCTCCGCGAGGCGCTCCAGCTCGGCCACAACTACATCGGCACCGAGCACATCCTCCTCGGACTCATCCGTGAAGGCGAGGGTGTCGCCGCTCAGGTGCTCGTGAAGCTCGGAGCCGATCTCAGCCGCGTCCGCCAGCAGGTCATCCAGTTGCTCAGCGGCTACCAAGGTCCCGCCGGCTCGCAGCAGGCCCGAGGCTCTGAGCAGGGTCAAACCGCGGGTGTCGGAGGATCCTCGAAGGGCGACGATGACAAGGGCTCACAGGTGCTCGACCAGTTCGGTCGGAACCTCACGCAGATGGCCCGCGAGCACAAGCTCGATCCGATGATCGGTCGCGCGAACGAGCTCGAGCGAGTCATGCAGATCCTGTCGCGTCGCACGAAGAACAACCCGGTGCTCGTCGGTGAGCCCGGTGTCGGCAAGACGGCCATCGTCGAAGGTCTCGCCCAGCGGATCGTCGACGACGACGTGCCCGACACCCTTCGCGATAAGCAGCTCTACACGCTCGACCTCGGCGCGCTCGTCGCGGGGTCGCGCTATCGCGGCGATTTCGAGGAGCGCCTCAAGAAGGTCCTCAAGGAGATCAAGACCCGCGGCGACATCGTGTTGTTCATCGACGAGATCCACACGCTCGTCGGCGCGGGCGCCGCGGAAGGCGCGATCGACGCCGCCTCGATCCTGAAGCCGATGCTCGCTCGCGGCGAACTGCAGACCATCGGCGCCACCACCCTCGACGAGTACCGCAAGCATGTCGAGAAGGACGCGGCGCTCGAGCGTCGTTTCCAGCCCGTGAAGGTTGAGGAGCCGACCCTCGCTCACACCATTGAGATCCTGAAGGGCGTGCGCGACCAGTACGAGTCACACCACCGCGTGACGATCACCGATCAGGCGCTCGTCGCTGCCGCGAACCTCGCCGACCGCTACATCTCCGACCGCCACCTCCCCGATAAGGCGATCGACCTGGTCGACGAGGCCGGCTCGCGACTTCGGATCAAGCGGATGCAGACCCCTCCCGACCTTCGGGAACTCGAGCGCAAACTCGACGACGTGTTGCGCGCCAAGCGCCTCGCGGTCGAAGAGCAGCGCTTCGAGGACGCCGGTCGGCTCCGCGACGAGGAGAAGTCGATCCTCGAGGAGAAGGCCGCCAAGGAGGCCGAGGTGAAGGCCTCCGGTGTCGATCTCTTCGACGAAGTCGACGAGGAGGCGATCGCCGAGGTGCTGTCCCTCTGGACCGGCATCCCGGTCTACAAGTTGACCGAGGAGGAGACCCAGAAGCTCCTGCGCATGGAGGAGGAGCTCCACCGGCGCATCATCGGCCAAGAGAACGCGGTCGCCGCGGTGTCGCAGTCGATCCGACGCACCCGCGCCGGCCTCAAAGACCCGAAGCGCCCGAGCGGCTCGTTCATCTTCCTCGGACCCACCGGTGTCGGCAAGACCGAACTCGCCAAGACGCTGTCGGAGTTCCTCTTCGGTGACGACTCAGCGCTTATCACCCTCGACATGTCCGAGTACATGGAGAAGCACACCGTGAGCCGCCTGGTCGGCTCGCCTCCCGGATACGTCGGCTACGAGGAGGGCGGCCAGCTCACCGAGGCGGTTCGGCGTAAGCCGTTCTCCGTGGTGCTCTTCGACGAGATCGAGAAGGCCCACCCGGACGTCTTCAACACCCTGTTGCAGATCCTTGAGGAAGGTCGCCTCACCGACGCGCAAGGCCGGTCGGTCGACTTCCGAAACACCGTGCTCATCATGACCTCGAACCTCGGCACACAGGACCTCCGCAAGGCGAACGTCGGGTTCACCACCGACGACTCGGCCATGTCCTACGAGCGCATGAAGGACAAGGTCATGGACGCGCTGAAGCAGCACTTCCGGCCGGAGTTCCTCAACCGTCTCGACGAGATCATCGTGTTCCACGAACTCTCCAAGACCGAGGTTGTCCAGATGGTCGACCTCATGCTGAAGCGCCTGACGGTTCAGTTGGAATCTCAGGGTCTCGGGATCGAGCTGACCCAAGCGGCCAAAGAGTTGCTGGCCGATGTCGGCTACGACCCGCAGCTCGGCGCTCGTCCGCTCCGTCGAGCGATTCAGCGTCAGATCGAGGACGTGCTTTCCGAGAAACTCCTCTATAAGGAGTTCGGGGCCGGTCAGATCATCGTGGTCGATGTCGAGGACGACCCCGACCGCGAAGGCAGCCGTCGATTCTCGTTCAGCTCCGTCGAGGGATTCGTTCCGCCGTCGGCGGTCGAGCTCGCCACGACGGCCTCCGGCGAGGGCGAGACCGACCCGCCACCGGTCGACTGATTCTCGTCGGTGCCTCGGCCGAGTCGGTCGAGGCGATCGATCGCTAGCAGCAACAGCCCGACCGCGGCGGTCACATGCAACAGGGCGGCGAGCGACCATCCGGTCACCAGTCCGTGAACGCGATCGCGCCCCCACATCAGAGCGAGAGGCACCGGCACCATGGCGATGCCGAGCAGGGCGCTCACCCAGCGGACGACTCCCTCCCCGATGATCCAAGGTGGATCGACCACGGCCCCGAGTAGGGCGGAGGTCGCCCACGCTCCGGCGAGCGCGATGACGAGCAAATGAAGCAGCACACCGAGGCGCGCGGCTCCTCCCGAGCGCAACCGGGTGGCCAAGGTGACAGCGGCGATCATCATCGTCCTCCTCACCGAACCGACGCCAGAGGCCTGAAGCAGATCGCCGAAGACCCGATCAGCACCACGACGGTCGACCGGCGATCGCTCCTCGTTCAACCCGTGGAGGAGCGCGTCGTGGACCACAGCAGCGGGGAGGTGCGCACCGGTCGAACCGATGAGCCAGCCGAACACCGCGGGCACCGAGGTCAGGTCGGTCTCGAAACCAACAGGGTCGGCGGGCACCAAGAGTCGGCCGAGTTCAGGGTGCGTCAGCGAGACCGGTCTCGCGAGGCGGAAGCGCTCGTGACGCCGTCCGTCGCGGACCACCGTGACTCGCTCGAGAAGAAGTCGCCCCTCGATGCGCACGGTGTGACCACGTTGGTCGCGATGATTCAGTGAGCCGAACATGGTCGGAGCATCGCCGATCCGATGCTCGGCGTGTCGCCTGATTTCAGGCCATCATGGGCGGATGCGTCGCCCGCTCCTTCTCCTCCTCGTCGTGGCAGCGGGCCTGCTCACCTCCTGTCGGCTCGACGTTGACGTCGCCGTGACTATGGATGCCGACGGGTCCGGCACGGTCAGGATTCGAGCGGTCGCCGACGCGGAACTCGTTGCCGCGGAACCCGGTGTCGTCGACGGGCTCGCCGTCGACGATCTCGTCGCCGCCGGTTGGATCGTGTCGGGGCCCGAACCGACCCCTGACGGCGGGGCCGTCGTCACCCTCGACCATGGCTACGACGATGCAGCTGGTCTTTCGGCACTCCTGCGTTCGGTCGGCGCACCTCTCCTCACCGCCGAGGTGGCACGCGGGTTGAACGAGGACTCGACCGAAGCGACCAACACGGTGTCGGCCACCCTCGGACTCCCCGACGGCGCGGCCGCGTTCTCTGACGAACGACTCATCGAGGCCCTCGGCGCGCCCCCGTTTAACGACGTGCTCTCCGATGGGACACCGCTGTCCGACCGGTTCGGCTTCACCGTCACCGTCCTCCTGCCCGGCGCACTGACTGAGCACGACGGTCGGGAGAGCACCACCGAGTCGGGCGCGCGCAGCGTCTCGTGGACTGCGCCCCTCGACGGCACCACACAGACAGTCACGATCTCGTCATTCCAAAGCACCGCGACCGGTGGCTCCTGGGCAGAGCCCATCGCGACCGCTGCCCGGGTCGCTCTCGTCGTATGGGTCTCGGCGAGTGTCGCCTTCATCGGTTGGGTCATCCTCGCCCGTCGTCGACGCGAGGAGCGGCGACGCGCCGCGGCCGCCGCTGGGCGACGGGTACGCTGACATCGTGACCACCGAGCCGGTGCCCACCGACGCCGACCCCGGCGAGGCTGACGCCCAGCCGGCGCTCGATCGACTGGCCGCCGAGCTGGAAGCCGTGGCCTCCGCGCTCACGCGCCTCGAGTCCGGCACCTACTGGTCTGACGAGATCTCCGGTGAGCCGCTCGATGATTCGGTGCTCGCCGCCGATCCGACGGCCCGGCGGAACCCGTGACAGCGGCCTGGTCGGGATCCCTCGCGGCGGTGGCCCGTCTCTGCCGCGACGAGTCCGCGAATGATCGGCATTGGGCGACCGTTCTCGGCGAGGAGGCGCGCAAAGCCGGACCAGGCGAACGTCAGCGCTACCTGATCGCGGCGTCACACCGTCATGCGGCTCTCGCTGCCAACTGGGAGGCGCGCCTCCCGATCACCGACGACACCGCTCACATGCTGGACAACGATCCACCAGAACCAACCGGTGACCTCGCGGACTACCGGGCGGCGATGGCCGCGCGATCCGAGAAACTGTCCCTCCGGCGAAGCGAGATCGACCCGATCTGCGATCCAGCGACCGATGGGCTGATCGCTGAGGTGGTCCGCTCCATGTCGGACCTCATCGACGAGGCCGCCCAAGTCGGTGTCTGAGTCGACGGCCCGCCGGCGCGTGCAGACGGCGCCCGGCGTCGAACTCGACGTCCTCGACTCAGGACCCGGACCCGAACGGACCGTCGTCCTCCTTCACGGCTTCCCGGAGACCTCCCACTCGTGGCGCCATCAGATCGAGCCACTCATCACCGCGGGATTCCGAGTGATAGCGCCCGACCAACGCGGCTACGGCGGCTCCTCACGACCGGATGACACCGCCCGGTACCGGGCTGACCACCTCACCGGAGACATCGCGGCTCTCCTCGACGACGCCGAGGTGGAGCGCGCCATTGTCGTCGGCCACGACTGGGGGGCGATCGTCGCCTGGCACATGGCTCAACTTCACCCAGAACGATGTGCCTCGGTCATCGCCGCGAGCGTGCCGTGGACCCCGTGGCCGCTCGCGCCGACCGAGTTGCTCCGGGCGGTGCATGGCGACGACTTCTTCTACATCCTCCATTTCCAAGAGCCCCGCGTCGCCGAGGCGGATATCCATCACGACATCCGCCGCTTCCTCCTCTCGATCATCTGGGCGGCAGCGGCCGAGGGCTACCCCACCCGCGACCCATCGCCACTGCCCGCATCGGGCACAACGGTCACCGAGGCCTTCGAGCATCAGTCGGGCGGTCGCCGGACATCACCACCGCCATGGCTGAGCGACGCCGACCTCGAGATGTACGTATCGCAGTTCGAGCGCAGCGGCTTCAACGGACCCATCGACTGGTATCGAAACTTCGATGCCAACTACGAACTCACGGCACCGCTCGGCGCGACTCCGATCACCATGCCCACCTTCTTCGTCGCTGGATCACTCGATCCGGTGATCCACGGCCGCGACGACTACCTCGCGCGAATGAACACCGATCTCCCCGACCACCGGGACACGGTGCTCATCCCAGGAGCGGGCCACTGGATCCAGCAGGAGGCGCCCGAAGAGTTCAACCGGGTCCTTCTCGACTTCATCTCCCGATCGGTCTGATCGACCCACGACGGATCGGGTGCCGATCCGCCCAAAGCTCGAACGGGTTCGCTCGATACGCGAGCCGGTCAACCACCGACGCCAGTCTCGGGCGAGGGCTCGCGAAGGTGAGCCACTGAATCGCGCCGATCACCGCTCCAATCACGCTCCATCCGAGGTAGGCGGGGGCGAAGAGCGGACCAAGGATGCGGGCCTGCCACACGTGGGTCTCCTCATGCTCCTCAACGAGGCGGCGTCGGCTGTCAACCGAGACGTCCCCTGCTGAGGAGATCACGTTCCCGACGGTCACCGCGTAACCGCGCCTCGGCGTGAACCCGCCTCGGTAGACGTGGCGGTTCTGTCGATGGCTGATCTCGGGGAGGTACGACGCCCGGAGCGCGCCGTCGACGAGGTGTAGGCCGACTGAGCCAGTGGTGGTCGCGAGCGCCCACGTCGAGTCGAGGACGAAAGCGAGTGCTCCCGCCCGATCCCGGCCGTAGACACCTCTCGCGCCGGACAGCACCCCGTTGGCTCCGCCCACCACCGCGGCTGGCGCCGCGAGTCCGACAGTCGACCAGCTCAGGCCGGCGAGCACCGCGCCGGCCGCGCCAAGCGCCGTCGCCTCAGCGAGCTGACGCGACGGGCGGGTCACCGCTCGCGGAGCTTGGCGAGCAGACGCAGGATCTCGAGGTAGAGCCAGACGATCGTGACGAGCATGCCGAAGGCAGCGAACCACTCGAAGTGGCGCGGCAAGCCCTCCGCGGTGCCCCGCTCGATGAAGTCGAAATCAAGGGCGAGGTTCATGGCCGCGAGACCGGCCACGAAGATGCTGAACCCGATTCCGAAGAGGCTGGGACTCGAGATGAACGAGACCGAACCGCCGAACAGCGAGATCAGCAGGCTGATGCCGTAGAAGACCATCACACCGATCGTCGCCATGACAATCGTCCGACGGAAACGATCGGTCACCTTGATGGCCCCAGACCGATAGAGGCTGAGCATCACCGCGAAGACCGCGATGGTCACACCAGCGGCCTGCAGGACGATGCCGTCGTAGAACTCCTCGTAGACCCGCGAGATCGAACCGACCGCGAATCCTTGGGCGAGCGCGTAGATCGGTCCGACGATCCGGGCCAGTTGCGGTCGGAAGGCGATGGCGAAGGCCGCCGCGATGCCGACGATCACGCCGAGGATCGCGAGACCCGGCATCCCGTAACTGATCGAACCATCGGCGGCGACAGCCGGCGCGCCGGTTGCGAGCCAACCGACGGTGGCCGAGGCGAGCAGGAGCGCAAGCAGCGTGGCGGTCGCTGAGATCGTCCCGCCAATGGTCATTACTTCGCCGGCCGATCGCCACGGCGTCGACGGGCCATCGGACACGGAGCCCCGGTATTCGGTGCCCGGTTGCGGTGGTGCCCAATTGTTGAAGACCTTCTCGTTCAGTACGGGGTTCGACATCGAATGTTCCTCCTCGGTGGGTCCGATCGGCGGGTCGACGACCCGACCACTCGGTGCTCTCCAATGATAGATCGCGGTTCGATTCTGCGCCTGTCGTCCGAACCGTCCGCGGACACCGTCGACATCTCCGGAAGCGATCGATAACCCTCGAGCTCCCCTGAGGCTCAGGCCCGAATCCTCGGTATGGTGACGCCCGTCTCAGGGGAAGTTTCATCCGTCAGCCAGACCTCGAAAAGGGAGTCAGAGTGGCCAAAGATCGTGTCGACCGAGATGATGAAGACCTCGTCAGGCTGTATCTGACCGATATCGGTCAATACACCCTGCTCACCAAGGACGACGAGGTCCGTCTGGCCAAGGCGATCGAGGCGGGCAAGGAGGCGATCGAGGAGCTCGACGCCGGCGGCAAAGCAGTCACCGCCGCCCGCAAGCGCGAACTGCGTCGCATCGCTCGCAAGGGCGAAGAGGCCGAGCGGCAGTTCGTGCAGTCCAACCTCCGTCTGGTGGTGTCGATCGCCAAGAAGTATCAGGCCTCTGGTCTCCCCCTCCTCGACCTCATCCAAGAGGGCAACCTCGGGCTCATGCACGCCGTCGAGAAGTTCGACTGGCGCAAAGGCTTCAAGTTCTCCACCTACGCCACCTGGTGGATCCGTCAGGCCATTACTCGCGGCATCGCCAACACCGGCCGCACCATCCGCCTGCCAGTCCACGCCGGCGACACCCTCGCCCGACTGCAGAAGGCGCGGTCGCGCCTCGAGCTCAAGTACGGCCGCCCCGCCACGCTCGCCGAGCTGGCCCTCGAAGTGGAGATGCCCGAGGACAAGGTCACCGAGGCCCTCCGATTCGCAGCCGAGCCGCTCTCGCTCTCCGAGCCCCTCCGCGAGGATGGCGACGCGGAACTCGGCGACGTTGTCGAGGATCGCTCAGCCGAGTCCCCCTTCGAGGTGGCGGCGACCGCGCTGCTCCCCGAGGAGATCAGCCGGCTCCTCGCTCCCCTCGATGAGCGCGAGCGCGAGATCCTGAAGTTGCGCTTCGGCCTCGACCGCGGCGAGCCTCGCACCCTCGAGGAGGTCGGCGAGCACTTCAACTTGACGCGTGAGCGAATCCGTCAGATCGAGGCGCGCGCCATGTCGAAGCTGCGTCACCCCTCGAGCGACACGGGCGCGCGCGACCTTCTCGCCGTCTGACCTGCAGTCACTCCACCGTCAGGCCGACTCGACGAACTCGACGGTGTTGCCGTCGGGATCGTTGATCAGCGCGATTCGTACCCCGGGCCGGATCTCCACCGGTTCAACCACCACTCTCACTCCGGCCGACCGGCAGGCCTCCGCGATCTCGTCGATGTTGACGACGTGGATGGTGAAGTATCGGTAGCCCGAAGCCCCCGGGATACCTCCCCGCGGAGCCTTCGCCTCAGGGTTCTCGTCGAAAGCGACGAGCTTGATGAGCGAATCCCCGCAGCGCAACCGGTGCATGGTGCCGCCCGCGCCGACCGGCATCGGCATCGATCCCTCGTCGACGAGACCGAGAACGTCCCGATAGAAGCCGAGAGCGGCTTCGGCATCGCGCACGACGATTCCGAGATCGATGGCCCGTTGGCCGTGACGAATGAGAGCGGGCGTGTCGGTCATGGAACGGACACTACGACCGAGGCCGTGTGGCGGAGGTGGACGGGAATCGAACCCGCCGGACGGGGAACACCCGCCCCAACCGCTTTGAAGGCGGCGGCACCCACCAGGCGTGCGGACACCTCCACCGATGAGCGTACCGATCCCGCCGACCTAGCATCCCCAGCGTGGGTCGAGGCAAAGGTGAGGTCATCCTGCTCACCGACACCGTGTGGGAAGCGCGGTCCGCGGAACTGAGGGCGATCACCCCAGGCGCCGAGTTCGTCGTGCTCGGGGAGTCGCCGGTCAGCGACGCCGATATCGAACGTCTGACGATCGGATTCTTCTCAGCGGACGCGTGGCCCGAACGCACGTCCGCTCTGATGAGCCCCGTGGTCCACGCCCCCCATCTCCACTGGTTACACACCTTCTCAGCGGGGCTCGACGACCCGGTGTTCGCGCGTCTCTCCAATCGCGGGGTGCGCGTTACCAACTCGCCAGGAGCAGCGGCGCCAGCGATCGCGCACTCGGTGATCCACCACCTGATCACGCTCATCCGGAGACTCGACGAGATCGGACGCGACAAGGATCGCCGACGCTGGCAGCACCGCGTCACCGACGATCCGGCCGATCTCCGCCTCGGGATCATCGGTCTCGGCTCGATCGGGTCGGAGATCGCCCGCCTCGCATCAGCTATCGGAATGGACGTCGTCGGTCTCCGCCGACATCCCACGGGAACAGAACCCTGCCCCACCTGGACTCCCGAGCGACTCGGTGAACTGCTCGCGCGATCCGATGCCCTCGTCATGTGCGCCCCGCTCACCGATGACACCCGCGAGATGCTTGGCCACGACGAGTTCGCCTCGATGCCGAACGGGTCGTACTTCGTGAACGTGGGGCGCGGCGAATGCGTCGACGAGGACGCGCTGATCGACGCCCTCGATTCCGAACACCTCGCCGGAGCGGCGCTCGATGTCTTCGCGACCGAACCGCTTCCCGACGAGTCGCCCCTCTGGACGATGGAGCGGGTGCTCATCACCCCGCACTCCTCAGGATCGACCCACCGGTCGGCCCGTCGGGCCGAGGACACGTTCCTCGAACTCCTCGCGCAGACGACTCCCGGCACGACGGCGCGCTGAGGGATCTCCCGCCCACCCTCGAATCCCGACCTCCCACCACCTACCTGGGAGGAACATGCTCACCGGACTCTGGACACCAAAAGGTGGAAGCGGCACCACCGTCACCGCCTGCGCGCTCGCTCGCTTACACGACCCCGCGCTCATCATCGACACGGCTGGAGACGTGCCCGCCGTCCTCGGCCTCGCCGAATCCGACGCACCAGGAATCCGCGACTGGCTCGCGAGTGACTCTCCGGATTCACGTCTCGACGATCTCGTCGAGGAGATCGACGAGCGACTCTCGATCATCCGCTCGGGTTCCGCCGCCGGTCCCTTCGGTGATCGATCCTGGGCCCGGCTCGCCGACTGGGCCTCGAAGCGTCCGGGTGAGGTGATCGTCGACCTTGGGACGGGACGACCCGACGCCTGGACCGACATCTCAGCGCGTTCGGTCATGGTGGTGAGGCCCTGCTACCTCGCGCTCCGCCGATCGGTGCGCACAGCGACGACTCCCGACGGGATCATCGTGATCTCCGAACCTGGACGCGCCCTCTCAGCAGATGATGTCGCCCGGTGCCTCGGAGCGCCCGTCCTCACCACCGTCATCGTCGACCCGACGGTCGCGCGGGCAGTGGACGCCGGCCTCCTCCTCTCAAGGCTGCCGGCATCACTTGGCGCGCTCGCCTCGGCGCTGCCGACGTGACGCCTTGGGAGGAGCGGGTCGCCGAGGTCGTCGCCGCTGCCACCCGCCTCGACGGCGACCCAGCCGCGTCTGTCGAGCAGGTCGTTCGGAGCCGATTCGCCCTCGCCGACGATCACCAACGAGAACGACTGAGGAGTAGCGCTCTCGCGCGGATGACGGGTCACGGTCTCATCGGGGAGCTCCTCGCTGAACGCGATGTCGACGAAGTGCTCGTTCATCGAGGCCGAGAGGTCTGGACGGAACGAGCCGGGCGGTTGGAGCGCCGGGCGGAGATCTCCGACGGAGAGCTCGAAGTCGTCCTCGAGCGGATGCTCGCCGGAAGCGGCCGTCGACTCGACCGCTCTCACCCGGTGGTCGACGCGCGATTAGCCGATGGGTCGAGGCTCTGCGCCGTCCTCCCACCCGTGGCGGTCGATGGCACCGCAGTAGCCGTCAGGGCCCCGGCCCGACGCCGTTTACGCCTCGACGATTTCGGCCCTTGCGAGGTCGTCGAGCAACTCACCTCGGCGGTCGACCGGCGCAGCACGATCCTCGTTTCCGGTGGCGCCTCCTCGGGCAAGACGAGCCTCCTCGGCGCCCTGCTTGATGTGGTGTCGGACGAACAGCGAGTGGTGATCATCGAGGACACCGCCGAGCTGAACCCACGGCACCCGCAGTCGGTGCGCCTCGAGACGCGGCCGAGGGCGGAGGGGCTCAGCGCGATCGATGCCGAGGACCTCGTGCGCGCCGCGCTTCGACTCCGACCCGATCGGCTTGTGGTCGGCGAGATCCGGGGCTCCGAGGTGGTGGCGCTCATCCAAGCGATCAACACCGGGCACGACGGCGCTCTCGCCACTTGCCACGCGAACAGCGCGACGGACGCCCTCACTCGCCTTGAGAACCTGCTCGCGCGCACCATGCCCTCATGGTCAGCCGAGGCGGCGAGAGATCACCTTCGATCAACCATCGACCTGCTCGTGCACCTTCGACGCCTACCCACCGGACAGCGGCTGGTCAGCGAGATCGTCGAGCTGACCTCGACCGGACCGCGGTCGCTGCTCGAGGCCGTCAGCGAGTGATGAGATCAATCTCGCTCCTTGCCGAACCCACACTCATCGGCGTCCTCATCGCGCGGCTCGCCTTCGCCCCTCCCACCTCGCGTCGTCTCGTCGCGGATGCGAGGTCGTGCGATACACCGGCACTCGGCACCGCAGCGACGGAAGTCGCCGACTACGCCGACGACCTTGCCCGTCGAATCGCGACCGGGTTGAGTCCGATCGTCGCGCTGCGCGCCTCGAGACCGGACGCCGACCCAAGGCGACGCTCGCCCCTCAACGACTGGTGGAGTGCGATCGAACACGGCCTTGCGACCGGCGCGACCCTCGACCGCTCCGTCCGACTCGCTCCAATTCGCGGCGATCTTGATGTGGTCTCGGTGTCGCTGCTCTCCACCCGCGGCGACACCGCCGCGCTCGTCGACGGATTGCGCCGGGCAGCGACCGTGGTGCGGTCGCGCGAGGACGTCCGACGACGGCGAAGGTCGTCGGCCGCTCAGGCGGTGCTCTCCGCGCGCGTCATGACAGCCCTCCCGCCGGTAGTCCTGATCGGCGCCCTCCTGCTGTCACCAGGGGTGCGAGCCGGCGTCACCCAACCTCCGATGGTCATGGTGATCGGACTCGGGGTGGCCCTCAACATCATCGGCTGGCGTTGGATGCGCTCCCTCGCCGAACGAGGAACGAGGCCCCGAGTTCGAAACGGCGCTCAGAGCGATGTCCAACGGGAAGAGGATCTCGCGCTCCTCGTCGAGCTACTCGCGATCGGCGTCCGATCGGGGTCGGGAGCGATCGAGACAATCAAGTTGCTCGCTGAGGTGGGTCCACCGCAACTGCGTCCATCGCTCACACGAGTGTCCGAGGCCGTCGATCGCGGCATGCGACTCGACACCGCCCTCGTCGAACTCGGCTCCGACCGGAGCGCGCGACGGCTCGCCACGATCCTCGTCGACGGTTCCCGCGATGGCTCGCCGCTCGCACCGGCGCTCGAGCACCTCGCCAGCGACCTCCGCTCGGAGACACGTCGGCTCCACCACACGGCGATCGGCGAACTCCCCGTGCGGCTCACGCCGCCGCTCGTGCTGTGCACCCTGCCCGCCGTCGTGCTCATCGCTATCGCCCCGGTCGCGGTCGCCGCGCTCACAGCGGTCCGCGCCGATCTCTGAGACCTCATCGCCCGAACGGGCCGAGCCATCACACCAGGAGAAGAGAGAACCGAAGATGACACCACCAGCGCGACCCGCCAACGAGCGGCAACCCGACCGGCGAAGGACACCGTCGGAACTCGGACAAGCCACCACCGAATACGCCCTCGTCATCCTCGCTGCTGCGTTCGTGGGGTTGATGGTCGTCGGATGGGCTACCACCGGATCAGGCGCTGAGACGGTGTCGCGACTCTTCGATCGAATCCTCCGAACGGTGCTCGAGCAGGTGTGAGGCGCTCACCGGTGGGTGAGCGGGGCCAAGCGGCCGTCGAGTTGGCCATGGTCCTCCCGCTCGTCGCCGTGGTGGTCGCCACGGTCATCGATGTGGCGGCCTTTTCGATCGCCCGGGTCTCGCTCGAACACACCGCCGGAGCCGCTGCCCGCGTGGCTGCCTCAACGGATCGCCCCGAGAGCGCGGTCGCTGAGCTCCTCAGCCGCGCCGGAGCCGGCTCGTCCGACACCTTCTCGCACGAGATCACCCGCGACGGGCTTCTCGTGACGGTCACGGTCGAACGGACACGACGGTCGGCCTGGTCGCCCCTCGCTCTCCTCGGCCCCAGATCGATCACCGCCGACGCGACCGCGGCCATCGAGCCGATCAGCGGCCCCTAGCCGCTGGCTACCCTCGGCGCCATGGACCGCGGTCTCAACGCCGACCAGATCGTCCACATCGCCCTGCCCGACGACTGGGCCCATGCCGCGACCACCGGTTCGTATCCGTGGAGCACCCGAGGGCTCACCTTCGCCGAGGTTGGGTTCGTCCACTGCGCGAGGGTCGGGCAGATCGAAGGAGTCGCGCGCCGCTTCTACGACGATCTCGATGAGTTAGTGGTGCTCGAAATCGACCGGACTCGGCTCAAAGCCGAACTCGTCGACGAACCAGCCGCCGAGGGCGGAGGCGAGTTGTTCCCCCACCTTTACGGGGAACTGCCCACCACGGCCGTCAGCGCGATCCATCGCTGGCGACGCGGCCCTGACGGGTGGAGCCTCGGGCGTTAGACCAACCGGTCAGGGTCCGGAGAAGACCGCGTCGACCCGCGCGTCCTTCGCGGCGTAGAACTCGCGCTTCGGGTCGTAATCGGCGGCTCCGGACTCCCATCGAGCCAACTCAGCCCGACCGACCACGAACCAATGCACCTCGTCGGGCCCGTCGGCCAGTCGGAGGGTCCGCTGGGCGGTGTACATCTTGGCGAGCGGAGTCCATTGCGAGACACCCGTCGCTCCGTGCACCTGGATGGCTTGGTCGATGATGGCGACGACGCGCTCCGGCACGAGGGCTTTGACGGCACTCACCCAGACGCGCGCCTCGGCATTGCCGAGTTCGTCCATTGCCTTCGCGGCCGTGAGCACCATCCGGCGCATCGACTCGAGTTCGACACGAGCGCGAGCGATGGTCTCGACATTGCCGCCGAGCTGAGCGATCGGCTTACCGAAGGCCTCCCTCGACAGACCGCGCTTCACCATCAACTCGAGCGCCCGCTCGCCGGCACCAATCGACCGCATGCAGTGATGTATCCGGCCCGGCCCGAGCCGCAGCTGCGAGATCTCGAAGCCGCGACCCTCGCCAAGGAGCATGTTCGTGGCCGGCACCCGCACATCCTCGAACCGGAGGTGCATGTGGCCATGCGGTGCGTCGTCTTCACCGAAAACGTGCATCGGGCCCATCACCCGCAGACCCGGCGTGTCCATCGGCACGAGGATCTGCGACTGTCGTCGGTGCGGGGGACCGTCGGGATCCGTCTGCACCATGACGATCAGGATCTTGCAGCGCGGGTCACCCGCGCCTGAGGTCCAGTACTTCTCCCCGGTGATGACCCACTCGTCGCCGTCCTTGACCGCCCGACACGAGATGTTCTTCGCGTCCGACGACGGGGTGTCCGGCTCGGTCATGGCGTAGGCCGAGCGGATCTCGCCGGCGAGCAACGGCGCGAGCCAGCGCTCCTTCTGCTCAGGCGTTCCGACCCGTTCGAGAACCTCCATGTTGCCGGTGTCGGGAGCCGAGCAGTTGAGGCACTCGCTCGCGATCGGGTTCCGACCGAGCTCCATTGCGATGTACGCGTAGTCGAGGTTGCTGAGCCCCTCACCGGTCTCGGCATCGGGCAGGAAGAAGTTCCACAGGCCGGCCTGCTTGGCGCGTTCCTTGATGCCGTCGAGCAGTTCGAGTTGGCCCGGCCCATAGGACCAACGCTCATCGCGGTCACGTCCGAGCCGGAAGAACTCCTCGGTCTTCGGCTCGATCTCCGTCGCGATGAACTCCAACACCCGGTCGTAGAGGGGTCGGGCGCCCTCCGACATCCGGAGGTCGAACATGTCGGGGGTGGTCTCCATGCCTGCCATGGGACGACAGTACCGCCGGGGTCGAACCAGAGGTCAGTCGGTGGAGGAACGAGCGGTCAATCCGCACCGGTGGCGTCGAGCTCATCGTCGCCGTCATCCCCCGGCCCGGGCCGGCCGTGACGACGTCGATCGGCGATACGGAGACGTCGTTCCTGCTCGGCCTCGACCGCCGCCTCCTCTGCCACGAGACGCTCCAGACTCGCGAACCGCGACGGATCGAGCGAGCCATCATCGATCGCCGCTCTCACGGCGCAGCCTGGCTCGCGATCGTGCTTGCAGTCACGGAAGCGGCAGTCGTCCATGAGCGAGAACACGTCGGAGAAGGCCCGTTCGATGCCTCGACCCGACAGCCAGAGACTGACGGCGCGGAACCCCGGTGTATCGATCAACCATCCTCCGCCCGGAACCGGTAACAAGCGGGTAGCGACCGTCGTGTGACGTCCGCGTTGATCTCCGTCTCGCACCGCGCCGGTGGCCATCTCATCGCGTCCGAGCAAGAAGTTCACGATCGTCGACTTCCCGACCCCGGAGGCGCCGAGCAGTGCGAGGGTGGAGCCGTCGGCTGCGCGGCGACCGATGTCGTCGACCCCTTCCCCTGTCACCCCGCTGACCACGAGCACCGGCACATCAGGAGCCACCGCGGTCAGTTCGTCGACCACGGCGGATGGATCCTCGGCCACATCGACCTTCGTCAGCACCACAGCGGGTGCCGCACCTGAGTCGAACGCCAAAACGAGTTCACGTTCGAGTCGCCGCTGGTTGGGGGGTGCCGTGAGGGCGTGTACGAGGAAGACGACGTCGATATTCGCGGCGAGCACGTCGGGCACCGCACGGTCGCCCTCATGGGAGGCGCGCCGGGTGAACGCGGAGGTGCGATCGAGGACGTGCTCGATGCGCTCGCCCTCGTCGTCGACCACCACCCAATCGCCGACTGCGACATCAGCTCCGATGTTGCGCACCCGGAGCCCGTCGGTGTCGTCATGGCTCCGCATCACGGTCGACCAACCCCGGTCGATTCGCGCGACGCGACCCGGCGTGCCGTGCGCGGAGGGTTCGCCGAGTCGCTCCCAGGACTCGGCGAACCGATCGGTCCAGCCGAGGAGGCGGTCGGGGCTCACACCCGAACGGTACCGCTGCCGCTCACAGGGTCCCGGCGACGAGTCGTCCGCGGACCTCGACCGCGCGTTCTCGCACCTCGTCGATATCGGAGAGGCGATTGAGGTTCGCGTAGACCCGGGCCAGTCGGTGGTTGCCAGCGAGCAGGTCGCGGTGGCGGTCGAGGAAGTCCCAGTAGAGGGTGGTGAAGGGGCAGGCGTCCTCGCCGGTTCGTCGTCGACGATCGAAGGAGCACGGTCCACAGAAGTCGGTCATCTTCGAGAGGTAGTTGCCTCCAGCGACGTAGGGCTTCGTGCTCATGGCGCCACCGTCGGCGTACATGCCCATGCCGACGACGTTGGGCACCATCACCCACTCGGCTCCGTCGACGAAGGTCTCCCACATCCAGTCGACCATGGCCCGAGGCCTTACCCCAGCGAGCGTGGCGAGGTTCGCGATGACCATCAGGCGGGGGATGTGATGGGTCCATCCGTCCTCGGCCACCCAGCGAGCCACATGGGAGACGCAGTTCATGTTCGTCGCGGCTCCGAGGAGGGCCGGCGGGACCTCCATCGTGTTCCCGAAGTGGTTCGCGTCGATGTAGTCCTCGTCGTTCGTCCAATAGAGGCCGGCGATGTACTCGCGCCATCCAATGATCTGGCGGATCACACCCTCGACCGAATTGAGCGGGACACCGCCGTCGCGATGAGCGGCCAGTACGGCCTCCACCACCTCACGAGGGTGAAGGAGTCCGTTGTTCAGATACGGGCTCAGCATCGAATGGTTGAGATATCGGTGGTGGCTGACCACCGCGTCCTCGTAGGGGCCGAAACCGGGGAGGGCCTCCTCGACGAAGTGGGTGAGGCGCCTGAGGGCACCCTTGCGATCGGTGGCCCACGTCCCGTTCCACGGCCCTCCGGTGAGGTCGAAGCCCGCGAGGAGCTCGTTGACTTCGTCGTCGATGTCGTCGGGGAGATCGATGGGCGCCTCCGGCCACTGTCCTCCGTCGGCGGGGGGTGGGAGTCGATTCTCCTCGTCAAGGTTCCAGCGACCCCCGACCGGTGATCCATCCTCCTCGATCAGGATGTCCAGTCGCCGCCGCTGCCACCGGTAGAAGTCCTCCATCAGCAGCGATCCATCCCGTCGACGATGCTCCTCGGCCCAGCCTCGGAACTCGTCGCGGTGGCAGAGGAACTGGTCGGAGGGGATCAACCGAACACCGAGCCGCTCGAGCAGGTGGAACCCGGCTCGGTTGGCGGGCTCCATCGCGACGATGGCGCGCGGGCCGTACTCGGCGATGTGGTCCTCCATGCCGGCCCGCATCGAGTCGGCTATTCGCCAGTCGACGGTGAATCCGAGGGATCGGAGGCGCTCGGCGAAGCGTCGCATGGAAGCGATGTAGAAGTGGGCGCGCTGCCGGCCCCAGCGCCGCGACTCGAGTTTCGATCGCGACACGACCAGGAGAACGGTGGTGGCGGACGGATCCCGGTCCGCGAGATGTGCGAGGCGCTCATCGAGTTGGTCGCCGAGAACCCAGACGGTGTCGGTCGCCACGCCTCGGACACTACGAGCGCGGGCATCATCGCTCCATCCGTGCCCTCAGCCGGCGTCGCACCGAGTTGGTGTCGACCCGGCATCGGGGCAAACTCACCGCTTCCATGGCCTCCACCGCATCCGGTCGCCCGCTCGTGATCGTCGAGTCACCAGCGAAGGCGAAGACGATCTCCCGATTCTTGGGCGACGAGTTCGACGTGCGCGCCTCGGTTGGTCATGTCGCCGATCTCCCCTCCAAGGGTCTTGCTGTCGACGTCGACAATGGGTTCAAGCCGACCTATGAGTTGACCGAACGAGGGAAGCAGGTGGTTCGCGACCTCCGAGCGGCGCTGAAGGACGCCAGCGAGCTCTACCTCGCCACCGATGAGGATCGCGAGGGGGAGGCCATCAGCTGGCACCTCCTCGAGTATCTGAAGCCGAAGGTTCCGGTGAAGCGCATGGTGTTCCACGAGATCACCCGAGCCGCCATCGATCACGCGGTCGAGAACCCTCGCAGTATCGACTACGGCCTTGTCGACGCGGCCGAGACTCGGCGCATCCTCGATCGGCTCTACGGCTACGAGGTCTCCCCGATCCTGTGGCGCAAGGTGAACCGAGGCCTCTCGGCAGGCCGAGTGCAGAGCCCGACGATTCGACTCATCGTCGAACGAGAGCGCGAGCGAATCGCGTTCATCTCGGCCGGCTACTGGGATCTCGAACTGCTGACCGCCACGGCGCCAGCGTTCACCGCCCGTCTCCTCGAGGTCGACGGCGTCCGAGTGGCGACCGGCCGTGACTTCGATGCCGCAGGTCGTGCCGATGAGCGCGTACGGGTGCTCGACGAGGCCGAGGCGCGTCGTTTGGCGTCTGGACTGTCCGATGCGGAGGTGTCGGTGCGCTCGGTCGAGGAGAAGCCGTACCGCTCATCGCCAAAGGCTCCCTTCATGACGTCGACACTTCAGCAGGAAGCTGGACGTCGACTCCGTCTGTCGTCCTCGCAGGTGATGCGTCTGGCTCAGGGCCTCTACGAGCAGGGCTTCATCACCTATATGAGGACCGACAATGTCGTGCTCTCCGGTGAAGCGCTGAGCGCGACCCGAGCCGCGGTGGAGGCGGAGTACGGAGCGTCCTATCTCTCCGACGCCCCGAAGCAGTACTCCTCGAAGTCGAAGAACGCCCAAGAGGCGCACGAGGCGATCCGGCCAACGACTCCCTATCGGTCACCGAAGTCGGTGTCAGGAGAGATTCGCGACCGCCAGCAACTCGCGCTCTACACCCTGATCTGGCAGCGGACCCTGGCCTCTCAGATGGCCGACGCCCGCGGCGTCACCGTCAGCGTGCGGATCGGTGGCGCGACCACCGACGACGGCACCGACTGCCTCTTCGCGGCGAGCGGCACCACGATCACCTTCCCCGGCCACCGAGCGGTGCTCGACAGCGCCCCCTCGGATGGTGACGAGCAGAGCGGTTCGGGTGACGATGTCCTCCTCCCCGAGCTCGCGGTCGGCGACCGGGTGCCGGTCGCCGATCTCACCGCCGAGGGCCACAGCACCTCGCCTCCAGCCCGGTTCACCGAGGCGAGCCTCGTGAAGCGCCTCGAGGAGCTCGGCATCGGTCGGCCGTCGACGTGGGCATCGATCATCCAGACGGTGCAGGATCGCGGCTACGTCTGGAAGAAGGGGCAGGCCCTCGTCCCGACCTGGACGGCGTTCGCGGTGGTCGGCCTTCTCGAGCAGCACTTCGACGATCTCGTCGACTACGAGTTGACCGCCAAAATCGAGGAGGACCTCGACGGCATCGCCGACGGGTCACGACACAAGGACGAGTGGCTCCAGCGGTTCTACTTCGGCGCCGATGACCTCCCCGGGCTCAAGACCCTCGTCGAGGAGAACCTCGACCAGATCGACGCGGCGAAGATCAACACCTTCCCCATCGGCCTCGACGAGGACGGCAACGAGGTCGTGGCGAAACCCGGCCGCTACGGCCCCTACGTGAAGCGGGGTGAGGACACCGCATCCATCCCCGACACCCTCGCACCCGATGAGCTCACGATCGCCGAGGCGATCCGCTTGCTCTCACTGCCAAAGAGCGACGAGCCGATCGGCGAGCTCGACGGCCTCCCGGTGTTCGCGAAGAACGGCCGCTATGGACCGTACGTGCAGTGGGGTACACCGGATGCTCCTCCGCCCGGTGTGGACAAGCCCCGGATGACCAGCCTCTTCGCGACCATGTCCCTCGAGCACATCACCATGGAGGACGCCGAGCGGCTGCTCACCCTCCCTCGCGTGCTCGGAATCGACCCCAACGATGGCGAGGAGATTCGAGCCGACAACGGTCGTTACGGCCCCTACGTCGTGAAAGGTCGCGACTTCCGCTCGATCGACTCCGAGGACCAACTGCTCACCATCAGCCTCGATGAGGCGGTCCGGATCTTCGAGCTACCGAAGGTGTTCAAGCGCGCCGGCCGCTCGATGGCCGCCTCGGGCCCGCTTCGAGAGTTCGGTGATGATCCGGTCTCGGGACGCAAGGTCGTCGCCCGAGACGGTCGCTTCGGTGTCTACGTGACCGATGGCGAGACCAACGCCTCGATCGGCAAGGGCGACCGGATCGAGGACATGCTCCCTGAGCGAGCCTTCGAGCTGCTCGCCATCCGTCGCGAGCAAGCGCCCGCCAAGAAGACCGCCAAGAGAGCGGCCCCGAAGAAGGCTGCAGCCAAGAAGACCGCCAAGAAGGCGGGAGCGAAGAAGTCCGCGGCGAGAAAGAGCCCGGCGAAGAAGGCCGGAGCCAAACGCGCTTCCGGCGACGCCGACTGACCCCCCGTCTACATTGGCGACGTGACGAGCGCCCGATACATCGCCTTCGAGGGCTCCGAGGGGTGCGGAAAAAGCACCCACGCCACCCGACTCGCCGCCTCGCTCGACGCGGTGCTCACCCGCGAGACCGGAGGCACCGCCATCGGTGAGCGACTCCGCGCAATCCTGCACGATGTCGAAGTCGACGATCTCGATGAGCGAGCCGAGACGCTCATCGTCGCCGCGGACCGTGCCCAGCACCTCGCCCAAGTCGTGCGCCCCTCCCTCGCGGCTGGACGACATGTGGTGAGCGACCGCTCCGTGTACTCCTCGCTCGCCTATCAAGGAGCGGGCCGGCAACTCGGAATGGACGAGGTGCTCCGAGTGAACTCCTGGGCTGTTGGAGACACGCTCCCCGACCTCGTCGTCCTGATCGCCGTTCCCGCTGAAGAGATGGAGATCAGACTCCGCAAGCGCGACCTCGATCGTTTCGAGCGGGCCGGGGCCGACTTCCACCGTCGAGTGGCCGAAGGGTTCGCCGAACTGGCGGAGCGGGACCCCTCGCGATGGGTGGTCATCGACGGCCTCCTTCCTAAAGACGAGGTTGAGGCGATCGTCCGTTCAGTTGTCGCGGAGCGCCTCGGGTTGTGACCGCTTCGGTCTGGGACGACGTCGTCGGTCAGGACCGCGCGGTCGAGCGGCTACGTCGAGCCGCCGCCGACCCGGTGCACGCCTACCTGCTGGTCGGGCCGCACGGATCGACCGTCGAGCGGGCCGCTCGGGCGTTCGCCGCGATGCTCCTCACCGGATCCGAGGATGCCGAAGGCCGAGATGCCCGTCTCGTCATGGCCGGCGAGCACCCCGACTGCCGAGAGGTCGAACGGGTCGGCGCGGCGATCGACCGCGATCAGGCAGAGTGGATCAACGAGCAGGCCTGGCTCAGCCCGGTTGAGGGAGCGTCGAAGGTGATGTTGCTCCACGAGTTCCACCTGCTCTCAGAGATCGCTGCTGGACGACTCCTGAAAACCGTCGAGGAACCTCCGGAGTCGACGCGGTTCGTCATCCTCGCCGAGTCGGTTCCAACCTCTCTGGTCACCATCGCGTCCCGGTGCGTTCGAGTGGATTTCGCCACCATCCCGGACGCGGTCATCCGCGATCGACTGATCTCCGAGGGTGTCGATCCCAACTTGGCCGAGGTCGTGTCGGCCGGCGCCGCCGGTGACTTAGAGCGGGCGCGGGTACTCGCCGGTGATCCCGAGGTGGCCGAGCGACGAGCGGCGTTCGCCTCGGTCCTTGAGACCCTGGATGGATCGGGTCGCGCGGCGCTCGCCTTCGTCGACCGGGTTGAGCAGTTGATCGATCGGGCGGCCGAGCCGCTCAAGGCCCGCCAAGCGACCGAAGCCGCCGATCTCCAGGAACGGATCGAGCGGGTCGGCGCGAGGGGAAGCGGCCGGAAGCAACTCGAGGACCGCCACAAGCGCGAGCTTCGACGCTTCACCACTGACGAACTCCGGTCGGGGCTCTCCGCGATGGCCGGCGCCTATCGAGATGCAGCGGTGAGCGAGCGCGTATCAACCTCCGACGCGGCTCAGGCCGTCTCCGCGATCCAGGCGACCATCTCGTCGCTCGGCCGCAATGCCAACTCCACCCTCGCCCTCCAGCGGTTGGTCTGGTCGTTGCCCCTACCGTGACCCCGTGCCGGCGGCACGACCTCTCGGTAGCATCGGCGGCCGTCGCCCGGGTAGCTCAGTCGGTAGAGCAACGCACTCGTAATGCGTAGGTCGTGAGTTCGATTCTCATCCCGGGCTCCATCGCTTCACTCCGCTCAACAGACTCAGCCGCCTCCGGTACTCTTGTCCCATGGTGAAACCGAGCACCGAGGGGAGCAACGGCATCCGATACGGAGACGCCCGTCAGGTCTTGCTCGACACCGTCGGCGCTCAATTGGCTATTCACGGGCCGCGGGCCGTCGTCCTCGCGGACATCTGCCAAGAACTCGACCTCTCCCCCGCCCTCGTCAACTACCACTTCGGGGGTCGTGATCGGCTGCTCGCTGAGGCGGTCGTGCACGAGCACGCCAAGCTCGTCCAGGAGATGAACGCGGTCACCTTTGCGACGACCACCAGCGCTGAGGACCAGTTCCGCGCCCGGTTCCGGTATCGCTTCGACTGGACCACCTCGCACCCCGGCATCGACTCGATGCTCAACTACACCCACGTCCTCGATCCGGTCGGCGAGATCCTGACCCAAGAGTTTGAGGCGAGGGCGTCCGAGATCACCATCTCGGATATGGCGGGACTTGCGGCGACGGTCGCCGCCCTCTACCACGGGCACCCGATCGACCATGAGCTCACGGCCGACGATCCGCTCTCCCGGCCCGAGTTCGCCGACCTCACCGCGTTCGTCGCCCTGTCGGCGCTCGGCGCGGCGACCTTCCTCACCGGCAACCATCCCGGATCGGCATCGCTCTCGGCCAAATACCCGGCCCTCCTCGCCTCCCTTCGCGACGACTTCACGACACGAGTAATCGAGCACCTCCGCTTCGAGTTCACCAAACTTGATTGACTCGCATCCGCTCTCGGCGGACTGAGTCAGGCCCACGTGCTGCTCGCGACTCGTTAGCCTCGTGCCTATGACGGTGATCGATCGTTCAGCCCCGATCTACGTGGCCGGGCACCGAGGTCTCGTCGGATCGGCGATAGTCCGTCACTTGGAGGCGGAAGGCTTCGACAACATCCTTACGGCCACGCGCGAGCAGGTCGATCTCCGGAGCCAGGCCGAGGTTTCCCACTGGTTCAAAGCGAATCGTCCGCGATACGTCATGCTCGTCGCCGGGACAGTCGGTGGCATCCTCGCGAACAGCACCCGTCCCGCCGAGTTCATTTACGACAACATGATGATCCACGGCACGGTGGTGCACGCGGCCCATGAGGTCGGCACCGAGAAGCTCCTCTACCTCGGGTCGTCGTGCATCTACCCGCGTCACGCCACCCAGCCGATCACCGAGGATCAACTGCTCACTGGGCCTCTCGAGTCGACCAACGAGTGGTACGCGATCGCGAAGATCGCCGGCATCAAGCTCTGCCAGGCGTACCGCCGCCAATACGGCTCCGACTTCATCTCGGCTATGCCGACCAACCTGTACGGACCGGGAGACAACTTCGACCTCGCCTCCTCCCACGTCATCCCGGCGCTCATCCGCAAGTTCCACGACGCGCGCGTCGAGGCCGAGCGCTCAGGAGGGTCGAATCGAGTCGAGGTGTGGGGAACCGGGTCGGCGTTCCGCGAGTTCCTCCACGTCGACGATCTCGCCCGGGCCTGCCTCTTCCTCCTCGAGAACTACAGCGACGACTCGCACATCAACGTCGGCACCGGAATTGACCTCTCCATTCGGGAACTCGCCGAGACCGTCCAGCGCATCGTCAATCCGGAGGCGGAACTCGTGTGGGACACCTCCAAGCCCGACGGCACCCCAAGGAAACTCCTCGACGTCACTCGCCTGCGCGAACTCGGCTGGGAACCGTCGATCGACCTCGAGTCGGGTCTGGCCGACACCTACTCGTGGTTCCTCAACGAGGTCGCCTCGGGAAGCGAGACGCTCCGCGGCTTCGATCGCGCGGCAGCACCCCGCTAGTTTCAAGTCGGTGGCCGACCGCTCCGACTTCGCCGCCACTGCGATGGAGTTCGCCCCGCAGCTCTACTCCGCCGCCCTTCGGATGACCCGCAACCGGGCCGACGCCGAAGATCTCGTCCAAGAGACGATGCTTCGCGGCTACCGGAGCTTCCACACCTTCACCGAGGGAACGAACCTCCGGGCTTGGCTCTTCAGGATCCTCACGAACGTGTACATCAACCGCTACCGGGCGGCGCAGCGACGGCCTGACGAATCCGATCTCGCCGACGTCGAGGACATGTATCTCTATCGACGGGTCCCCTCGATGGAGTCGGCCGCGGCCTCGCTCTCCGCCGAGGAGCAGTTCCTCGACCTGTTCACCGACGACGAGGTCAAGACCGCCCTCGAGAACCTTCCGGAGAGCTTCCGGCTCCCGGTTCTCCTCGCCGATGTGGAGGGATTCGCCTACCGAGAGATCGCCGAGATGCTCGATGTGCCCATCGGAACTGTCATGTCGAGGTTGCATCGGGGAAGAAAGGCGATGCAACGCGAGTTGTACGAGTACGCACAGAAGAAGGGGCTCACCACCTGAGCCCGACGAGACCACGGAACCGACCTCATGTCAGATTGCGCCGACACGCTGAGAGAACTGGAGCCTTTCCTCGACGGTGAACTCGCCGACGAGGTCCGCCACCACGTGCATCACCACCTCGACTCCTGCCCCGACTGCCAGCAGGCCTTCGAATTCCACCTTGAACTCAAGGAAGCGATCCGCCGCAAGTGCAGCGAGGAGGCGCTTCCCGAATCGCTGGTCAGCCGCCTCGAAGTCTGCTTGACGGAGGATTTCGACGGCGACGGAGTGATCGGCAACGGGCCCTGAGGGCTACGCTGAGACCATGCTCGCAGCCAACATCTGGCACTGGTGGATCGGAGTCGTCCTCGCTCTCACGGGAGTCGGCGCTGTGCTCGGCCTGGTCGTCGGCTACCTGAAGTCGGTCACCGCTCTCAAGCACCCCCTCGGTCGCCGCCAGCGCGACGCGGAACTCTGATCGACACCGTCGATCCCCTCGTCACCGACCTCCTTGGTCGTTGCCGTTTCCCCGATACCGGCCGCTCCGTTGCCTGCGCCTTCTCGGGAGGCCCCGACTCGACCGCGCTGATCCTCCTCGCCCGCGAGGCCGGACTCGAGCCGGTCGCCCATCACGTCGATCACGGCATCCGAGCCTCCTCTGGGGCCGAGGCCCGCCGCGCGGCGTCGATCGCGAAGTCACTCGGAATCGCCTTCGAACTCCATGAAGTGACGGTCGCCCACGGGCCGAATCTCGAAGCTCGGGCCCGCGAGGCACGTCGTGATGCGCTCCCAGCCGGCGCAATGACCGGGCACACCGCCGATGACCAGGCCGAGACGGTGCTGCTCAGGCTCCTGCGAGGCTCCGGACCGACCGGTCTCGCCGCGATGCGACCCGGACCCGAGCACCCGATCCTCGAACTTCGGCGAGCGGAGACCGTCGAGCTCTGCCGAAGAGTCGGCATCGAGCCGATCGAGGACGAGTCGAACTTGGATCCCTCGATCCGACGCAACCGCGTGCGCTCGGAACTGATCCCCTTGCTCGCCGACATCTCCGGCCGCGACCCGGTTCCCCTGCTCGTTCGGACGGCAGCGCTCTCTGGATCTGAGGGAGATCTCCTCGACCGCCTCTCCTCCGACCTCGACCCGACCGACTGCCGGATCCTTCGTGAGGCCGAGCCGGTGCTCGCCCGACGGGCCGTGCGGCGTTGGATCAGCGAGGCGACGGGTTATCCACCGTCCGCAAGTGCCCTCGAACGGGTGATGGAGGTGGTGGGGGGTGGCGTCACGGCGTGCGAGCTCTCGGGTGGAATCCGCATCTCGCGATCAGGTGGGCGGCTCCGACTCACCTCGGGCCCGACCGATAACGAGTAGCATCGGCGCCGGATGCAGCCCATTTTTGACCTCGAGGCCCCGTTCCGAGGAGCCGTCTAATGCCGCCAAAACTTCGCGGCAAGTGGGCTCTCGGCATCGAACCCCGCAATTTCACGTGGATTCTGAAGGACAAACTCGCCATCTGCGAGCGTCCGGGAGGATTCGGTGACAACCATCGCCGGGTCCGACGCCAAGAGGAGATCATCTGGATCCGGGAGAACGGCTTCAACTACGTCGTCTCGATCATCCAGGCACCGCACAACCTGCACAACTACGAGGAACTCAGCATGCCGTATCGGCATCGGCCGATGCGCACCGACGACCTCGACGCGTGGCTCCGATCGTTCTACACCGAGATCGACGATCTGGTGCGCGCCGGACAGCGCGTCATCGTCCACGCTGAGGAGCTCGGTGACCGGCTCGTCGGAGTGATGGGCGGATATATCCGTTGGGCCGGGCTCGTCGACGGCGATACCGAGACGATCACGGTCACCGAGCAGCTGACCGGCCGGAAACTGGACCCGTTCGCTCGCGAGTTGATCATCCGAGCCCACGAGCTGCGTTGACCTCCCAAGCCGGCCGTGCGCCGGGTCCCGAGGTCGACACGCTCATCATCGGCGCAGGTCTCTCCGGCCTCGTCGCCGCTCGACGACTCGTCGACGCTGGTCTGTCAGTGCGCGTCCTCGACAAGGGACGTTCGGTCGGCGGTCGCCTCGCGACGCGCCGCATGTCGGGCGCCGTCGTCGACCACGGCGCGCAATTCTTCACCGTGCGCGGCCAGTCGCTCGCTGATCAGGTCGACGACTGGACCTCCCGAGGCTTGGTGACGGTGTGGTGCCGCGGCTTCGAGGGTGAGGATGGTCACCCGAGATACATCGGCACCACCGGCATGAACTCCCTCGCCAAAGATCTCGCCACCGGGGTCGATGTTCGCGTGCCCTCCATGGCGGTCGCGACCCGCTTCGACGATCTTGGGCACTGGGAGGTGACCACCGACGACGGCACCATCCACCGCAGTCGCTCCCTGGTGTCCACGGCTCCCGTGCCCCAATCGTTCTCGCTGGTGTTCGAGTCGGTGGAGGGTCTCCCGCGGGCCGTGTTCGACGCCGACTACGACCGGACGCTCGGCCTGCTCGTCGTGTTGGACGGGCCAAGCGCTGTCGCGCCTCCGGGGGGAATGCAGCAGCCCTCGTCTGGTGTGGCTTTCGTGGCCGATAACGCGCTGAAGGGCATCAGCGCTGTTCCAGCACTCACCCTCCACGCCGATCCGGACTGGTCGCTCGAACGCTGGGATGCCGACCCGAGTGCCATCGAGTCCGAACTGCACCGGCTCGCCGAACCCTTCATCGGCGGTGCTGGGATCGTCGAGGCTCAGGTGAAGCGTTGGCGCTTCGCCACTCCCCGACAGCCGTGGAGTGAACGCTGCTGGATCGACGAGTCGACGCGGCTCGTGCTCGGCGGTGACGCTTTCGCTGGACCGAGGTTCGAGGGCGCCTGGGAATCCGGCATCGCCGCAGCCGAAGCCGTGGTCACCCTGTGCAGATCACATCGGTGAGTCGACGTTCAGCCAGCGTGTAGCGCGACACGAACTCCTCACCAAGTTCACGACGGAACGCGCTGAACGATTCGAACTCCGTCGCGCAGCGTCGGGCGAGCACTGGGGCGTACGGCAACTGGAGGCCATCGGCAAGGGTGGCGAGATCGTCGTCGAGCGACACGATCGGACCGAAGTCGACCACCCCGCCCGGTTCCACTGGCTCGAGGCGGAACCACACCACCGCCTCTCCCAGCAGATCAGCGACCAATGCGCAGGCGCCGATGCGCCGTCCGATCGGACATCGATCTTCCCCCGGTGTGCCCGGGACGATCCTCGCGCTCCGGCGCTCGTCGAGGATGAGCACCGTGCCGTTGGCTGCGACCCCATCTCGAACGGCGAAGGACGCCCCATCGTCTTGGAACCGCTCGATTCGCTCGACCAAGTCGATACGTCGGATCACCTGCGCGGCGACCTCCTCCTCGGACACGACGTCCGACTCGCCTCCCACCAGTGCGGAGGCGATGAGGAAGGAGGCGATCACCGCGCCGATGGCGGCGAAAAATCGGAGGCTGAAGATCTCACGCATAGTCGAATCAGCGGGCGGTCCAGCCCCCGTCGACGATGAGGGACTGCCCGGTGAGGAAGGTGCCCGCCGCCGAGGCGAGCAGAAGGAGCGCCCCGTCGAGCTCGTGCGGCTCACCCATCCGCGGGATCGGTGAGTTCTGCCGGATGAAGGCCTGGCTCGACTCGTCCTGCATGTCCTCGGTCATCTCTGACGGGAACCAGCCCGGACAGAGCGCGTTCACGCGGATGCCCTTCCTCGCCCACTGGAGCGCGAGCTCTCGGGTCAGGTTGACCACGGCGCCTTTCGACGCGCAGTAGTTGGCCTGTTTGACCGGCGTGGCGCCGACGTGGCCGAGCATCGAAGCGATGTTGACGATCGAACCGGTTCCCCGCTGGATCATTCCGGGGGCGCAGAGTTTCGCGAGGTGCCAGGGCGCGGTGGTGTTCAGCTCGAGCACCGACCGGAAGAGCTCAACCTCCTCATCGGCGACTCCGACCACCGAGGTGGTTCCGGCGTTGTTCACCAAAATGTCGATTTGACCGTGCGCCTGTTCGGCCTCAGCGATCAAACGCTCCCGGTCGTCTGCTGAGTAGAGGTCGGCGGCGATCACGGTGACCCGCTCGAGATCAGCGGCGAGTCGCTCGAGTCGGTCACGGCGTCTCGCGGTGACCACGACCGTCGCCCCCGCGCCGTGCAGCACGCGGGCCATGCGCTCGCCAAGCCCCGATGAGGCGCCGGTGACCACCGCTACCTGACCGTCGAGACGAAAGAGGTCGAGCGCGTCGGAGGGCGAACGTTCGGGGTTGCTCATCGGGCCAGCATGTCATCTGAGGTCATCAGGCCGGGGTGCAGGGTCGTCGACTGGTCGTCCGGTCCTGCGTGGACCTGCACCAGTCGGGTCCGACCGTCGGCAACCCACCAGCCCAGACCGGGCCGGGCTGCGATCGGTGTGCGCGCCGGGAGTGTCGCCCCGAGCAGATCCCCGTCGAGCGCGCCCCCGGAGGCGATCACGAGGCCGGTGCGCCACCGTCGAAGGTCGCCGAGCCAGTGTCCCCATGCCGCTCGGAGGCCGTCCCCGTCGGTGGCGGCGACCAGGACGACTCCAGCGTCGTTGCGAATCCGATCGGCGGATGCGCCCGCGTCGACAGCCAGCGCATCGTCGACGATCACCAGCCCTGAGGTCGACTCAGGCAGTTCGTCGAGGCTGTGGCGGACGCGCGCCGGAGACGCTCCGGTGATCGAACGCCAGCTCTCGCCGATCCAATCGAGCGCGGTGGTGCGCCCGGTTCCGCGACCGCCGATCACGAGCACGTGCCGTCCGCCGGTGAGGGTGATGTCGACCGGGGAGAGGTCGTCGGCGTCGATCCCGAGCTCGAGTCGGACTCCACGCTCAACCCGAGCGCCGACCGGATGGATTCGACTGGTGCGGCTCGGCAGCACTTCGACTCGAGCCGGAGCACTCACCCCTCGCCCAGCCACGCGAGGTGGTGGACGACGGATGTGAGCCTGCGCCGGGTCGGGGAACCGGAGGATGCGGCCGGGAATCTTCGGGGGAAGGAGGGCTGCGGGCGCTCCGAGGTGTTGGGCTGCCCCGCTGTCAGCTCGGTGAAGGAGCCAGTGGACGCACGCCACGTCGGCAAGGCGGTGGAGCGAGCGTGTCGTCGCGACGATCGAGATCCCGAGGGACGCGCCATCGTTGATCAGCGATCGAAGGCGGCTGATCGTGTCCTCGTCGCCGAGCCGTTCGAATTCCGAGATCACGGTGTCGATGCCGTCGACGGCGAGCAGAAGTCGGTCGCCAGAGCGACCATCTCGTCGTCGGCTGACCTCTCGGTGGAGGTGTCGTAGTAGTCGCCTCACCCGTTCGGTGTCGTTCGCTTGGATCGCCTCACCGACGTGCTCAGCGAAGAACGCATCGGCTTCGCCGACCCGAGCGGTGATGAAATGGGTTGGGTGTGGAGTCCCGGCGAGCACGGTCCTCAGCGCAGTCGTCCTCCCCGTGCCCGGATCGCCGCTGATGAGGAGGCTTCCCCGCTCCGGCTGCCAGTGGAGCGGCTCGCTGCTCTGCGTCTCTGGTCGGTCGACGAGTCCGAAGTCGCCGTCGTCCGCGGGCGGCAAGTCGTTCGGGAGAGGCTCTTGCCAGGGGCGGCGGAGCTGACTGCGAGATCGGCACGCGCGGAGGGGACCGATGTCCCCGTCGCTCACCAGGGCCGTCTGGAAATGTGCGATCCCGCGGCCGGCGATCGCGAGGACCGCCCGCCCGGGCACAGCGCGTTCGATCTGGGCCGCGGCCGGATCGCCGATGACGTCGATCGAGTCAGCGGTCGAGTTGACCCGCAGACAGAACCTCAGGTCGGTGTTCGCTCGAACCTCGTCGTTGACCACTCCTGAGGGCCGCTGCGTGGCGATCACGAGGTGGACGCCGAGGCTTCTCCCGCGACGCGCGACTCCGAGCATGGCGCGGGAAGCGTCCGAGTCGGCGGCCGCGAGTTCAGCGAACTCGTCGATCACGATGAGCAGGCGTGGAATCGTCGACGAGCCCTCCCCTCCGCGGAGCATCTCCTCGCGCCGACGGAGTTCCGCGGTGAGACCGGTGAGTACACGACCGGCCGCGTAGCCGTCGAGATCGGTCAGCGTGCCGACCACGTGGGGAAGGGAAGCAAGCGTGTCGAAGGCGGCACCACCCTTGAAGTCGATCAGAGCGATATTGAGGTCGTCGGGGTCGTGGCGGCGAGCTGCGCTGACAACCATGGCGCGCAGCAGTTCGCTCTTCCCTGATCCGGTGGTGCCGGCGACGAGCGCGTGAGGTCCATCCCGCACGAGGTCAACCATCACTGGGGTCCCGTCCTCGCCGACACCGACGATCATGTCGAGAGAGCGATTCGAGGCTCGATCGACCGAGGTGCGCTCAAGGAGAGATCCGAGATCGACTCGGCTCGGCAGCCGTCGACTCGAAGTCGTGAGTTCGGGGTCGATCAGGCCGTCGAGATGCGCGGCGACCCGGGCGGCGGTGTCGCCAGACATGCCCACCGCAGCGGTGAGAGCGCGTCGATCCTCAGGCCGGGTGGTGTCGGGTGTCCATTCCGCTCGCCACTGACCGTCGACCTCGAGGATGGCGTCGATCGCGGCCGGAATGGGCTGTCCGGGCGCGATAGCAGCAATGACGGTCACCGGGCTCGAGCCGTCGACTGCTTGGCGAACGCGGGTGGATGGATCGGAGAGTTCCCCGGGGTCGGCACTGATGATGACGCGATGACGATCGTCGGAACCTCCGGGAACTCGATGCGGAAGATCTCGAAACTCGCGAAGCGACATCGACTGATCGACGTCGATCATCAGGTCTGCTGGTCCGGTGGCGACCGCCAGTTGACCGACGATCGAACGGAGGACCGAAGACGAGATCGAGGACGAGGCGACAATGGCGAGAGCTCGGATCGATGCGAGGTCGACGATGCAGGGAACGGCTGGAGCAGGCGCTTCTAAGTGCTCAATAGCCCCGTGGTTGTCGGGGTCGATCGCGATCACGACCCTGAGGGGGTCGCCATGTACTCGCCGTCGTTCCCAGACCCTTCTCGATCCCGCGATCGCAGCCAGGTCGAGCGGCCAGACATACCGAAGGGCGACAGTTCTCCGCTCATGATCAGCGATCATCTGATCGATCTCCGCGTTACGACGCTCTGCCGCGGTGACTCGCTCACGACGGCGCTCACGACGCGACCGAATGACGTCGACGGTCCAGGTCGCCAGTGCGGTCAGCGCGCCGATCGATCCGATGAGCATGAACATGACGTTCCCGGTCACCACGGCGATCATCGATGCCCCACCGATTCCGACCGCGGCGCCGATCAGCGGACCAGTCCCGACAGTTCGCGGTGAGGGCGCTGGTGCCGGCTGCGCGGGTACCGCCGCGACCGGAGTCAACCCATCGAGAGGCTGCTGCGCTCGGATCGGTCGCTCGATCACAGGACCGATGCGAGGTTCCGGCTTTGGCTGATTTGCAATCAGCCGCAGGGTTGACGCGCCGATCCGATAATCCCCTCCGACTGCCGAAGCAACATGCCCGCCGAGTGGCGTGATGGTGCCGCCCGCTCGGTCGAACCGGGCGTGAACCACCTCGCAGCGGGGGTCATCGATTCTCAGTTCGGCGGCCCGGCCGATCGTCGCATCGGAAGTCGCCCCGAGGTTGATGATCCGGCCGGCGTCGGGTCCGGAGACCACCGCGATCGCTCCGATATCCATGGACCAGTGGGCGGTGAAACACCCCCGCTCCGGCACGGGCATGAGTGCGCGGGGAGCCATTCGGTGAGACGAATCGCCACTGGTAAACGACCAGGGAGGCTCGCGGTGAGGCTGCCGGTGAGACCCTTACCCGAGGTTGGCCGTCATGAACCAACGCTCATCCGACACCGACCATCCCCGACCCCGCAGCGGCGCCGATAGCCGGCGCGGCTTCGCCCGAGCACTGACCACCGAATGGGAGCGAACCGCCCGTCACCGAGCGTCGATCCATCGTGCGAAGTCCTGGGGTGTCGTCAACACCCACTTCGGCGACCTCGATGAGTTGCTCGCCCTCGCCGGTTACGACCGTCGCGACGACCACGACGCTGAGGGGGTGCTGAGACGCCTCGTCGAACGAGCTCAATCCGATGAACTCGCCGCCCGAGTCGTGGTGCAACGGATCGTGCCCGGCCTCATCAGCGCAACCCGACATCGACCGAGCGACATGTCCGCCGACGACGCTCTCCAAGAACTCGTGGCCGCAGCCTGGATCGCCGTTCGCTCCTACGACCCGAAGCGCTCTCCTTCGTGCATCTCAGCAGCGCTCATCAACGACGCCGTCTACCGAGTGTTCAAGTCGGATCGTCGACGGCGAGAGAAGCGACCTGAGGTGCTCGTCGACCCGCAGGACTGGAGGAGCCTGACCGCCACCGACGATCAGGTGCTCGATCGAGTTCGGGAGGTGCTCATCGAGGCGAGAGTGCACGGCATCGATCCGGTCAACCTCGAGGCCTTGCGTCGAGTTCTCCTCACCGGCTCGACCGAGCGCGTGGCCGAGGCCATGGGAATCAGCCCTCGGGCCGTGCGCTACCGGTGCAGCCGAGTCGCGAGCGAACTCGCCGCTATCGCCCAGGTGGCGTGAAGTCGGGTCGGCGCTTCTCGAGGAACGAGTTGATGCCCTCTTGGCCATCGGGAGTGACGACCCCGGCGGCCATCACCTCCATCGCGTAGGCATACGCCTTCGGTTGATCGAGATCAACCTGGGCGTAGAACGCTCGCTTGCCCATCGCCTTTGAGGCCGCAGAGCCTCGCGTGGCGCGCGCCATGAGATCGGTGATGGCATCGTCGAGCTCGTCATCGGGCACCACCCGATTGATCAGCCCCCAGTCGACGGCGGTCGCGGCATCGACCACATCGCCGGTCATCGCCATCTCGAGGGCGCGCTTGCGACCGATCTGTCGGGCCACGGCAACGAGCGGCGTGTGGCAGAACAGACCGCCCTTGCCACCCGGGAGCGCGAAGCCAGCCGACTCGGCGGCGATCGCGAGATCGCAGGACGCGACGAGCTGACATCCAGCGGCGGTCGCGAGTGCGTGCACCCTGGCGATCACCACCTGGGGCATCTGCTGAATCGTGTTCATCATCGTGGTGCACACCTCGAGGAGGTCACGGGCCTCATCGAACGAGGCACCCGCCATGTCACCGAAGTTGTGACCCGCGGAGAACACCGGTCCCTCAGCGGCGAGCACGACACCGAGCGCATCAGAGCGCGCGACTTCGCGGAGCGCCTCGGTGAGTTCGATCATCACGTCGAGGGCCAAGGCGTTCCGCTTGGCCGGATTAGCGAGCGTGATCGTCGCTATGGAGTCGGTGCGCGACACCGAGATGTTTGTTCCCATTCGAACAGCCTGCCATGGACCCGCGAACCAGTGCGGATCGGTGCGCCCCCAGGGGGTCGAACCCTGAACCAACGGGTTAAAAGCCCGCTGCTCTGCCATTGAGCTAGAGGCGCAGGCGGCGGCACGAATTTTGGCGCAAAATGGCCGCCTGCCGTGCCGT
>JAFMMJ010000056.1 GCA_017859785.1 Ilumatobacteraceae bacterium | reverse complement strand
GACATGCCGCATGCTTCGAGCGAAGCGCTCGGTCTCGACGCCACGCCCTTCCCATACAAGATGACGACGATCTGTTTCGTCGGGCCGTCGGCCTACGTGCCGGTGCACTCGGCGCTGACGCTCTTCCGATCAGAGTTCGAATCGCGCGTCGCTCCGGCCCGCTCGCGCACGCGCATCCCGGTCGTCGCTGTTGGAGGTGGACAATGAGCACCACCGAGGACACCGGGGCCGAACCGGACGAGGCGATCATCGAACCCGATCCCGACGCGGTCGCCATCACGATCAATGGGCGAAGCGTGACCGCTCGTCGTGGTGATTTGGTGATCGCCGCTGCCGAACGCGCTGGCGACTACATCCCGCGCTTCTGCTACCACCCACGGATGTCGTCGGTCGGCATGTGCCGCCAGTGCCTCGTCGAGATCGACACCGGCCGCGGCCCGATGCTTCAGCCCTCGTGCATGGTCACCGTGTCCGAGGGGATGGTGGTCGACACTGAATCTGAGACCAGCAAGCGAGCTCAGGAGGGCATCCTCGAACTCCTGCTCGCCAATCATCCGCTCGACTGCCCGGTCTGCGACAAGGGAGGCGAGTGTCCGCTCCAGGACCAGGCGTTCAGCCACGGACCGGGCGAGAGCCGATACGTCGAGGAGAAGCGCCACTACGAGAAGCCGATCCCGATCAGCGACCTCGTCTTCCTCGATCGTGAGCGCTGCATCCTGTGCGACCGCTGCACTCGATTCGCCGACGAGGTTGCCGGTGACGCGCTCATCCACTTCATCGACCGCGGCAACGCCACCCAGGTGAACACCTTCCCCGACGAGCCGTTCTCGTCGTATTTCTCGGGGAACACCGTGCAGATCTGCCCGGTCGGTGCGTTGACGGCGAAGCCCTACCGCTTCAAGGCGCGGCCATGGGACCTCGAGCAGGTTGAGAGCACCTGCACCTCCTGCTCGGTTGGATGCCGGATCTCGGTGCATTCGAGCCGTGATCGCATCCTGCGCTTCCAAGGTGTCGACGACGAGGCCGTCAACTGGGGATGGCTCTGTGATCGCGGCCGGTTCAACTTCGAGTCGGTGCATTCCGACCGGCGCTTGGCCGATCCGCTCATCCGTACCGCCGAGGGGCTCGCGACGACCGACTGGTCGTCGGCGCTCTCCCTGACCTCTGATCTCGTTCGCTCCGCGCTCGCCGCCGGTGGGGCCGATTCGATCGCGATTCTCGGTGGGGCCCGCGGCACGAACGAGGATGCCCTCGCATGGTCGGCGCTCGCTGATGCGCTCGGTATCGACCGTCGAGACGCGCGCCTTGGTGACGGCATCGGCCTCGACCTCCTCGATCTGCCCCGTGCCACGATCGCCGACGCTGCCGCGGCCTCAACCATCGTGCTCATCGCGCCGGACCTGAAGGAGGAGTTACCGGTTCTCCATCTGCGCCTGCGCGACGCCGCGCTCCGCTCGGGAGCGAAGATCATCGAGTTCACCCAGACCGGCTCGGGGCTCACCCGCCACGCCTGGCGCAGCATCCGTCATCTTCCCGGTGCTGGAGCCCAGATCGTCTCCGAGGCGCTCGCTGAGGACGCGGTCGCCGCGCAACTTGCCTCTGGACCGGTGGTAGTCGTCGCCGGACGGGCGAACCTCGCCGAGAGCGCCGCCGCCGTGTCGGCCCGAGTGGCTGCCGTGCTCAGTGCCGCACCCGACGCGCGAGTGCTTCCGGTCATGCGCCGTGGCAACACCGCAGGGGCGCTCGCCGCTGGACTCAGCGGCTCGGCTGGAGCGGCGCAGATCCTCCGAGACGCGGCTGAGGGCCGCATCGAGCTGCTGATCCTGCTCGGTGCAGATCCTCTCGCTGACTTTCCCGACTCACGGCTCGCTCGCACCGCGCTCGCCCGTGTCGGCCGCATCGTGTCGCTCGATGGGCATCTGTCCGCATCCAGCGAGCAGGCCGACATCGTCCTTCCGGTCGCGGTCATGGGGGAGAAGTCCGGAACGACGACCAACCTCGAGGGGCGGGTCACCCCGGTCGCTCAGAAGGTCACCGTGCATGGGACCGCGCGACCCGACTGGATGATCGCGCTCGACCTCGCCGGGCGTCTCGGTGTCGAGCTCGGCGCCTCGGACCTCAGTGACCTCACCTCGATGATCGAGCTTTCAGCCGATGGCTTGTGGGAGCGGTCGTTCGGTGCTGCGGCACCGACCTTCGACTCGGTGGTCGGCACGAACTACGACTTCCGGCTGGTGCTCTCCCGACGTCTCTATGACGCCGCGGTGTCGACGGCCACCTCTCCTTCGCTCGAGTCGCTTCCGGGTGGTCGCGGCCTGTCGGTTCATCCCTCCGATCTCGAGCGGATCGGTGTGTCCTCCGGTGACGACGTGAAGGTGACCGGTTCCCGAGGGTCGGTCGTTCTTCCGGTGTGCGTGGACGATCGGGTCAACCGCGGCACGGTGTGGGCGCCGTTCAATCAGCCCACCGGCGAGCGGTCCGAGGGTGATGTTCGCGACGTCGTCGATGTCGACGCTCCGGTCACCGATGTCAGGATCGAGCGGCTCTCATGATCGCGATGCTCCCGGTGCCCGCGGTCGACCCGGTGCTCGACACCGAGTCTTGGTGGTGGCAACCGCTCGCGATCGTCGGGTTGAAGGTCCTCGTGGTCTTCATCATCGGGCTCGTCGGCACGATGTTCATGGTCTGGTTCGAACGCAAGATCGTGGCCGGCATGCAGAACCGGATCGGGCCCGACAAGGCCGGTCCGTTCGGACTGCTCCAGACCCTCGCCGACGGGATCAAGTTGTTCTTCAAGGAGGACCTGATCCCCGAGCGGTCCGATCGGTTCGTGTTCAAGCTCGCCCCGTTTCTCGCGTTCGTCCCGGCATTCTTGATCTGGTCGGTGATCCCGCTCGGCGGTGACTTCACCGATGGTCGCGACGGAACCGTGGAGTGGTTCGGGCAGATCACGCGCGTGCAGTTGGCCGATCCGCCGGTCGGTGTGCTGCTCGTGCTCGCCCTCTCGTCGATCGCCGTCTACGGCGTCATGCTCGCTGGCTGGTCGAGCGGTTCGAAATACCCGCTCCTCGGTTCGGTGCGGGCCTCGGCCCAGATGATCTCTTACGAGGCGGCGCTCGGGCTCAGCTTGGCGGCGGTATTGATGGCGGCTGGCACGCTGTCCACCTCAGGGATCGTCGCGGCCCAAGACCAACTGACCGACTGGCACCTGCTCTCCACCGGCGTGGTGCCGTTCGTCGTGTTCCTCATCGCGATGACCGCCGAGTTGAACCGTCCACCGTTCGACTTGGTCGAGGCGGAGCAGGAGATCGTCGGCGGTTTCCACACGGAGTACTCCTCGATCCGATTCGCCCTCTTTTTCCTCGCTGAGTTCATGAACGTGATCTCGATGAGCGCGCTCCTGGTCACGCTCTTCCTTGGCGGACCGCAGCCGCTGTTGATCGGATCGTTCGATCTGTTCGCTGTGCTCGGGCCATTCGGTGGAACCGCCTGGCTGCTGCTGAAGGTGTTCCTCTTCCTCTACGTCTACGTGTGGTTCCGCGCGACGCTTCCGCGACTCCGCTACGACCAACTCATGGATCTCGGCTGGAAGGTGCTCATCCCGGTCGCGCTCGGATGGTTCTTGCTGCTCGCGGCTCTGCAACTCGGACGAGACAATGATCTCTCGCAGGTGGGCTACGTGACCCTCGTGATCGTCTGCCTAGTCGTGCTCGGACTCGGCTACCTGCTCTTCACCGCGGCGATCTCGGTCGCCCGGAGGAATCGCGATCGGGAAGGGGCGGCGTACTAATGGGATACCTCGACGGATTCGTGGTCACCCTCCGCCAGCATCGCCTGTTCGGCGGTAAACGGGTGACCACCTCCTACTCCGGTGGACGCGAGGCGCGCCGGGCCGGCCGAGACACCGATCCGTCGGCCGACGATGACATCAAGGTCGACAAGCCCGAGCGCCTCCACGGTCGGCATGTGCTCAATCGCTATCCCGACGGGATGGAGAAGTGCATCGGCTGTGAGCTCTGCGCCGGTGTGTGCCCGGCGAAGTGCATCTATGTGCGCGGGCAGGACAACGATCCGGAGAATCCGACCTCTCCGGGGGAGCGGTTCGGTTTCGTCTACGAGATCAACTATCTGCGCTGCATCCACTGCGACCTGTGTGTCGAGGCCTGCCCGACCGAGGCGATCACCGAGACGAAGCTGTTCGAGTTCTCTTTCACGAACCGGCGTGACGCGATCTACACCAAGGACGAGCTCCTCGTCGACGACACCGGCCGCCCCCAACGCATGCCCTGGGAGGACTGGCGCGATGGCGAGGATGAACTCACCTCCGGATGGATGCGAGCAACCTCGCCGTCTGGTGACGCGAGTTTCGAAGGTGTGGAGGGCTGGAGCGGCGAGCTCGGACATGGTGTCCGCGCGCCGGAGCCCACCCAGGATGTCCGCGACGGGGTGACGGGCGAGTGATGGAACTCATCGTCTTCGTCCTCGCCTCAGCGATGGTGCTCTCAGGGGCGATCGGTGTCGTGCTGTTCAGAAACCCGGTCCACGCCGCGCTCGGCCTGGTGCTCACGCTGTTCGGCGTCGCCGTGCACTTCGTGTCGATGGAGGCGCACTTCCTCGCCGCGGTGCAGGTCATCGTCTACGCCGGGGCGATCGTGGTGCTCTTCCTGTTCGTGATCATGCTGCTCGGTGTCGACCGAGCCGAGGATCTGACCATTGAGCCGCTCAAGCTCCAGCGGCCGGTGGCGATCGTGCTCGGCGCCGGGGTGACGGTGCTCGTGGCGGGAGCGGTCGTGCGCGGAGCCGACACCCTCGGGCGCGAGACGAACGCGTCGGCACCAGGCGATTCGAACATCCGCGCTTTGGCTCGCAGCCTCTACAGCGACCACGTGCTCGCTTTCGAGTTGACCTCGGTGCTTCTCATCGTCGCCGTGGCCGGCACCGTGGTGCTGACCCGCCGACTGAAGAAGTCGGAGGGTTGAGGATGGAACCGACCACGACCTCATATCTCGTCCTCGCCGCGCTGCTCTTCGGTATCGGCGCGACCGGTTTGATGATCCGCCGGAATCCGCTGGTCATGTTCATGTGCATCGAGTTGATGCTCAACGCCGTGAACCTGACCTTCGTCGCACTCGCCACCCGCTTCTCCGATATCGACGGTCAGACGGCGGTGTTCTTCGTGATGGTGGTCGCGGCGGCTGAGGTCGTGGTCGGCCTCGGCATCATCATCTCGATCATGCGGCGACGCCCCGGGGCGACCGTCGACGACCTCGCGGAACTGAAGGGCTGATCGTGCTCGACGTCATCTGGTTGGTGCCCGCTCTGCCCCTCGTCGGTTTCCTGGCGATCCTGCTCTTCGGTCGCCGCCTCGGTGAGCCCGGCGCCGGCTATGTCGCGGCAGCCGCTGTGCTCGGCGCGTTCGTGGTGACCGTCGGAGCGTTCTTCGATCTGCTCTCGCTCGACGAGCACCACCGCGAGCACGTGAGTGTCCTCTTCTCCTGGGTGCCGGTCTCCTCGCTTCAGATCGACATGGCCCTGTTAGCGGATCCGCTCTCGATCACGATGGCCCTGTTCGTCACCGGCATCGGCTTCCTGATCCACCTCTTCGCGATCGGCTACATGCACGGCGATCCGAAGTTCTCGAAGTTCTTCCTGTACCTCAACCTCTTCGTGCTCTCGATGCTGATGCTCGTGCTCGGCGAGAACCTGCTGGTCACCTTCCTCGGCTGGGAAGGCGTCGGCGCTTGCTCGTACTTCCTCATCTCGTTCTGGCACACCCGCGAGTCGGCCGCGACAGCCGGCAAGAAGGCCTTCGTCACCAACCGGATCGGTGACTGGGGAGTCATGCTCGCCATGTTCCTCGGTTTCCAGGCGGTCGGATCGGTGTCGTACTCGGCGCTGAACGGCGCAGCCGAGTCGGGGGCGCTCGCTTCGTCGACGGCGACGGGGATCGCGCTGCTGCTGTTCGTCGGCGCGGCCGGCAAGTCGGCTCAACTTCCGCTCTATCTGTGGCTGCCTGACGCGATGGAGGGTCCGACACCGGTGTCGGCACTCATTCACGCGGCCACGATGGTCACCGCCGGGGTGTTCCTCATGACCCGAATGAACCCGGTCATCGCGGCCTCGGCCGACTACGCACCGCAGATCATCGCTTGGGTTGGCGCCCTGACCGCGCTGTTCGCCGCGACGATCGCGGTCGCCCAGCACGACATCAAGAAGGTGCTCGCGTACTCGACGGTGTCTCAACTCGGGTACATGTTCCTCGCGGTCGGTACCGGCGCCTATGTCGCGGCGGTGTTCCACATGGTCACCCACGCCTTCTTCAAGGCGTTGATGTTCCTCGGATCGGGCTCGGTCATCCACGGAATGCATCACGAGCAGGACATGCGCCGGATGGGGGCGCTTCGAACCGTCATGCCGATCACCGCCGGCACGTTCATCATCGGGTGGCTCGCCATTGCCGGTGTGCCCCCGTTCGCCGGCTTCTGGTCGAAGGATGAGATCTTGCTGTTCACCCTCGCGTCCAGCCCGGTCCTCTACGTGATCGGGCTCGTGACGGCGGTGCTGACGGCCTTCTATATGACGCGCCAGGTGGTGATGGTCTTCTTCGGGGAGGCCCGCTGGGAGTCGCACGCCGACGATCACGGTGCCCACGGCGAGTTCCGCCCGCACGAGTCTCCGCCGATCATGCTCTTCCCGCTGGTCGTGCTCGCTGGGCTCTCCGTGGTCGGTGGGGCCATCCAGCTGCCATCGTTCGGCATCATCCCCGACAGTTGGCGGCATCGACTCGAGGACTGGCTCCACCCAGTGGTCGAGCCGGGCGAGGCGGTCATCAAGGGGACGGCCGCCTACGACGCGAAGTCGTGGCTCGCCCTCCTCGCGATCGCCTGCGCCGTGCTCGGCATCGCGGCGGCCATCGCGGTCTACGCGAAGGGCCGAGCCAAGCCATTCGAGCCGGAGCTTCTCGCCCGCGGATGGCGCTACGACGAGACGGTCAGCGCGTTCATGGGCGGGCCCGGGCGTCGAGCCTTCGACGCGGTCGCGCGTTTCGACTCCGGGGTGGTCGACGGGGCTGTCACGGGTACGGCGAGCGGTGTCCGGTCGGTGGCCGAGCGACTCCGCCGAGGCCAGACCGGCTTCGTGCGTAATTACTCTGCCGTGGTGGTCGCCGGGGTGCTCGGTGTCCTCATCTGGTTCGTGATCATCCGAGGGGTGCTGTGATGCACGGAGCTGTCGACTTTCCGCTGCTCTCGATGCTCGTGCTGGTGCCGGCGATCGGCTCGCTGCTCGTCGCCCTCTCGCCGCGACGGCGACCCGAATACGCAAAGCTCATCGCAACCGTGACCTCAGTCGGGGTCGGCGCGATGTCGGTCTGGATGCTCCGCGCCTTCGACAGCCACTCGGGAGGCTTCCAGTTCGTCTCGCGGCATCCGTGGATCGAGTCCTGGGGGATCTCGTGGCACCTCGGGGTCGACGGCATCTCGCTCTTCTTGGTGGTGCTTACCGGCGTGCTCTTCCCGCTCGCAATCGTTGGCATCGACCCCCACAACGACGACCCCCGTCGCGACAAGCCGTACTTCGCCTGGCTCCTGCTGCTCGAGGCTGGGGTGATGGGGTCGTTCGTCAGCCTCGATCTCTTCCTGTTCTTCGTGTGCTTCGAGATCGTCCTCGTGCCGATGTACTTCCTGATCGGCGGCTGGGGCTACGAGGGCCGGGTCGGCGCGGCCACGAAGTTCTTCCTCTACACGATGCTCGGATCGGCGTTCATGCTGGTGTCGATCCTCGCGACCGTATTCATCGCCTCGGCGAACGGTCTTGGACGGATCACTTTCGACCTCGTCGAACTGGCCGAGGGCGCGTCCTTCGCGGCGTCGACCGGGCGCTGGCTCTTCTTCGGATTCGCGATCGCCTTCGCGGTGAAGGTTCCGGTGTTCCCGCTGCACACCTGGCTCCCCGATGCCCACACTCAGGCGCCGACCGCCGGCTCGGTCGTGCTCGCCGGCGTCATGTTGAAGCTCGGCACCTATGGATTCCTTCGCTTCGGCCTCTACCTCTTCCCAGAGGCGGCTCGGTGGAGCCGCCCGCTCTGGTTGACCCTCGCGGTCATCGGCATCATCTACGGGGCGATCGCAGCGACGATGCAAGGCGATCTGAAGCGCCTGGTCGCCTACTCCTCGGTCGCTCACCTCGGCTTCATCGTGCTCGGGACCTTCGCCTTCACCTCGCAGGCGATCACCGGTTCGGTCATGCAGATGGTGAACCACGGCGTGTCGACGGGGGCGCTCTTCCTCATGGTCGGCATGATCTACGAGCGTCGACACACACGGCAGATCGCCGATCTGCGAGGACTGCAGCATGTCGCCCCGGTCTTCGCCGCAGCGTTCACCGTGGTGATGCTCTCCTCGATCGGAGTTCCCGGCCTGAACGGTTTCGTTGGCGAGTACCTGATTCTCATCGGGTCGTTCCTCACCGCCCGTTGGTGGGTGGTCGTGGCGGCGACCGGGGTCATCTTGGCCGCTCTCTATCTGCTGTGGGCCTATCAGCGCGTCTTCCATGGCGAGCCCGATGAGGAGAATCGCTCCTTCCCGGAGCTCCGCTGGAAAGAGGGCTTGGTGCTGCTGCCCTTCATTGGGATCATCGTGTTCACCGGCATCTACCCGAAGCCGATGCTCGAGCGGATCGAGCCGGCGGTTCACGACTTGATCGAGCACGTCTCGGATCGGACCGGCTACGTCGAGCCCCAACCGGCTGCCATCTCCATCGACGACGAACATGGGGAGGGTGAGTGATGCCAGAGCAGTTCATCGCTCCGTCCATCGATTGGTTCGCTCTGTCGCCGTATCTGGTCATGGTGGCCGGTGCTCTCGGCCTGCTGGTGGTTGGCGCGTTGACTCCTCGGTGGCCCCGCGGCCTCTACTCGCTGGTGTCTGCGTTGACCGCCACCTCAGCCGGTGTGCTCGCGGTGTTCATTTGGAATGACGTCGCTGAGATGGGACCGGGCACGCTGGTGGGCGGGGCGCTGTCCCATGACGCGTTCGCGCAGTTCGTGACCATCGCGGTGTGTGCCGCGACCGCGCTCGTCGCCCTCGTGACCGACGCCGAGGTGCGTGGGACGGTGCTGGAGGGTCCGGAGATTCACGCGCTGCTGCTCACCGCGGCCACCGGCGCCATGGTGATGGGGGCGAGCAACGACCTCATCGTCCTCTTCCTCGGACTCGAGACCCTGTCGCTGGCCCTGTATGTCCTCGCTGCCTCCGAGCGGACCGCGGCCGGCCAGGAAGCCGGGATGAAGTACTTCATCCTGGGCGGTCTCGCCTCCGCGGTCTTCCTCTACGGCATCGCCCTCCTCTACGGGGGAGCCCGCTCGACGAACCTCGGCGAGATCGTCGCCCGGTTCCAGTCGACGGTCGCACTCGAGCGCAACGACTCGCTGGTGCTCGCCGGACTCGCCTTGTTGATCGTCGGACTGGGCTTCAAGGTCGCGGCTGCTCCCTTCCACGTCTGGTCGCCCGACGTGTATCAGGGGGCCCCGACCCATGTCACCGCCTTCATGGCCTCCGTCGGCAAGGCCGCCGCCTTCGCGGCGATGTTGAGGGTGCTGGTGATCGCTCTCCCGTTCCATCGCGACGACTGGCGTCCGGTGATCTGGGTGCTCGCGATCGCCTCTTTGGTGATCGGTTCGACGCTCGCTGTTGTTCAGACCGATGTGAAGCGAATGCTCGCCTTCTCGTCGGTGAGCCATGCCGGTTTCCTGCTCGTTGGAGTGGAGGCGGCCGGTCATCGCGCTGGTGAGCAGATCAGCGGCGATGGTCTCGAGAGCGTGCTCGTCTACTTGGCGCTCTACTCGGTGCTCGTCGTCGGCACATTCTCGATCGTCGCCGTTGTGTCGCGTCACGCGGGCGGTTCCACCGACATCTCGGTGTTCGCCGGCCTCGGTCGCCGACGGCCAGTGCTCGCTCTGGCGCTGACCATTCTGCTGCTCGCCCAGGCTGGCGTTCCGTTGACCTCGGGGTTCGTCGCGAAGTGGGGGGTCATCCAGTCGGCGGTCGCCGAGCGGAGTTACGCGATCGCGATCATCGCGATGGTCTCGGCGGTCATCGCGGCCTTCCTCTACTTACGGATCATGGTGAGCGCGTGGTTGGCCGATCCTTCGGAGGTCGAGCCCGAGCCGGTTCCGGCGATGACCGGTGTCGCGATCGCGCTCGCGGCCGCGGTCACGCTTGTCGTCGGTGTCTATCCGGAGCTCCTGCTCGGCTGGACCGACGCCGTGAGCAACTTCGCGCGCTGACCTCCACCGATCCTGGGTGATCGTTACGGTGGCCCCATGAGGAGGGTTTGTCGCCTCACGCTGCTCGCTGTGGCGCTCTCGGCCTTCGCTGTCGCGGATGGCCGAGTGTCGGCGCACTCCGATTTCTCCGGTTCGGAGCCCGAGGCCGGCGCGATCGTCGATGGGCCGCTCACGATGGTCGAGATGCGTTTCGCCCTGCCGGTTCAAGCGCGACCGGGGTTCGAGATCCTTGTCGATGGAGGGCTGGTCGAGAGCTTCTGGGAGGCTTTCGACGCTGAACGCACCGTTTGGGCGGGAACCACGCCGGATGGGCTCAGCGGGGGAACGGTCTCGGTGACCTACGCGGTCACAGCGGACGACGGCCATCTGATCGAGGGTGAGATCTCCTTCACCGTGACCGCGGCCGAGGGGACGACGGTCGTCCCGGCCGAGACGGCAGCAGTCACGACGACCACCCCGATGTCGATCTCCCCGACGACGACCATCGCCTCGACCACCACGGTGGACGAACCCATCGCGCCGTTGTCCGTCGCGACTCCGCGAGTTGGGGATCGACTCGAGCACCTCGCTCGCGCTATCTCGCTCCTTGGGGTCGTCCTCGTGCTCGGACTGTCGTTCTTCTCGTTCGCGGTATTGCGATCCGGTGTCCCCGGCCCATTCGCACGAGTCGTGATGTCGGCCTCAGCGCTCGTCGGCGTGTCCGCGGTTATCGAGCTGGTGGCAGTCGCCGATCGCCTCGGCCTCAACGCGGCGGACGCGATCGGGGACCCGCTCGCCCGAGGCCCGGTCATCCGCCTCATCTTCTCGGTGCTCGTGGTGCTCGCCGGGCTCGCCGCTCGGGTCGCCCCAGCGTCGTCGACGGCCCCCCTCGTGGGGGCGGTGATCGGCGCGGTCTCCTTCGCGTTCGACGGCCATGCGGTGACGTTCGGGTGGCGGCCGCTCCACGCCGCGTCGTCGATGGCGCACGTCGTGACCGCCTCGGTGTGGGTCGGCTCGGTGATCGGTCTCGTCCTCATCGGTCGCCAGGAACCGGACGTGGCGAGGCGGGTGATCGTGCGACTCGGTCGGCTCCTGCCGATCACGGTCGGAGCGATCACGTTGAGCGGCGTCGTGATGGTGCTCATGATCCACGGTTGGTCGCTTGGCCTCGGTGACTCCGAGTGGGGGAGGACCCTGATCGTGAAGACCTCGCTCGTGGCGGTGGCCGGGCTCCTCGGTCTCAGGCATCACCTCA
>JAFMMJ010000114.1 GCA_017859785.1 Ilumatobacteraceae bacterium | reverse complement strand
TACCGAGTGGTGCAGAGGAACGCGATGCGTTCTTGGGATGAGGGGGAGGAGTTCCGCTCGCTCATCGAGAATGATGCGGAGGTTCGCAAAATCGCGGATCGTGTCGATCTCGATGCCGCTTATGACCTCAAGAGGGCGCTTGGCAACGCGACACTGGTGTTCGATCGTCTAGCGGAACTCTCCTGATAGATGTCGAAAGGGCCGCTACCGAAGTAGCGGCCCTGCTCGCGGCGGCTCAGGGCCGCCAACACAGTTGACTCGGGTCAGAGTGAGCGCGGAATGCCGGCGCGCTTCAGCACGGCAGCATCGACGCCGATTTCCCGCCAGGTGGCGTAAGAGATGTGGCGACGCTCGCTGTAGGACTTGGCGATCGACACAAACGACTGCTCGGCCGCGCTGAGGTCGGAGCCTGAGTCGAGATTCTCGAACTCGTCTTGCAGGTCGCGCCGCTCCTGGACCAGCAGGAGCTCGGAGAGCGGGTCGGCCGTGGCGAGCTCGGTCTCGATCTTCGCGAGTCGCTTCTGGATGGTCTCGGCGGAACGCTTGCGGCCGCGCTTCGGCTTGGAGTTACGGAGCGCCTCGAGATACTCGCGAACGACCTTGCTCTCAAGACGACCCTGAGCGAGGGCTGCCTTGTGGTCGGCGCTCATCGCGCCTTTGGTTGAAGTTGACTTCTTGGTTGCCATAGACGACGACTATATCAATCGATCACATTTATACAAATCGAGCACATATTGCTTGAAGTATTCTCAGCCCACGCTCGGACAATTCTTCGGAGACCGATACATTCCGGTCATTCCCGAAAACGACGACATGTTCGAACTCACGTCGCACGGAGCCGATATCTGGGTTGGCACCGGGCCGCGCTACCCGTGGGGTGGTCTCTACGGAGGCCAAATCGTGGCTCAGGCGCTTCGAGCGGCCTCGATGAGCACCGATGAGGGGTTTATCCCCCACTCGATTCGTGCCTATTTCATCCGACCGGGCGACCACACCGAACCGGTGCGTTACGAGGTTGATCGCATACGCAACGGTCGATCGTTCCTCACGCGTCGCGTCGTCGCTCGCCAAGCGATCGGAGCGATCCTCAACGCGGAATGCTCGTTCCAGCGGCCGTCGGAATCCATCGATGTGCAGACGATCTCGATGCCGAAGGTGCCTGATCCCGAGACCCTCGAACAGACCTCCTTCTCGAAAGAGTTCGACCGATGCTTCATCCCATCTGAGGCGCTGGTGTCGTCAGATCGGCCCGATGACGGTCGCGTGGCGGCGTGGATCCGGGTCAACCGCGACCTCGCGGCCTCAACTGAGGACTCGCTCGTTCATCGGTATTGGCTTGCCTACACCTCCGATGACCTCGCGACCGACACGGTTCGAGAGGCGGCGGTGGTTCGCGGTGGGCTCGAGCGCGAGCACGTCTACGGAATCAGCCTCGACCACGCCATCTGGTTCCACCGGCCGTTGCGTTCCGACGAATGGCATCTTCACGACTTCACCTGTCACCACGTGACGGGATCCCGAGGCCTCGCGCTGGGACATGTCTTCACGGCCGAGGGTGAGCACGTCGCGACCGTCGCCCAAGAGGTCTTGATCAGGGATCGGAGGGTGCGCCCCCGATGATCACGGCCGACCTCAGGCGGCGAGCACCTCACCAGCGATGAGGTCGAGGTGTTCGAGGTCGGACAAGTCGAGCACTTGAAGATAGATGCGCTCCGCCCCTGCCTCTCGCCAGCGGTCGATCACCGCGGCGGCCTCTGCGGGGGTTCCCGCCACACCGTTGACACGGAGTTCCTCAGGCTCACGGCCAATCGCTTGCGCTCGCGTCGCGAACGACGCCTCGTCGTCGCCGACACACACCACGAGCGCGCAAGAGATACGCAACGTCGACGGGTCACGACCGATCGCCTCGCAGGCGCGCCGAACGTTCGTCACCTGAGTCGTGAACGTCTCGAGGTCGCAGAACGGCATGTTGAACTCGGTGGCGTGGGCGGCGGTGAGCGCCGGCGTCCGACGAGCTCCACGGCCGCCGATGACGATCGGAGGGCCACTGGGCTGATGCGGCTTCGGAAGGGCGGGTGAATCAGTGAGTCGGTAGTGATCGCCGGAGTAGTCGAACGTGGCTCCGTCCGCTGTCGCCCAGAGCCCGGTGATCACGTCGAGCTGCTCACTCAGCCGGTCGAAACGCTCGCCGAGCGGTGGAAAGGGGATGCCGTAGGCAGTGTGCTCGGCCTCGAACCATCCGGCGCCGATTCCGAGTTCCACCCGACCCCTCGACATGTCGTCCACGTTCGCCACCGAGATCGCGAGCGGCCCGGGATGCCGAAAGGTGGCTGCGGTCACCAGCGTGCCGAGCCTGATCCGCGAGGTGTCCCGCGCCAGACCGGCGAGAGTGACCCACGCATCGGATGGGCCGGGCAGACCCGTGACCGAGCCCATCTTCAGGAAGTGGTCGCTCCGGAAGAACGCGCCGAAACCGAGCTGCTCGGCTCGAATCGCGACCGCGAGCAGATCGTCGTAGCGGGCACCTTGCTGGGGTTCAACGAAGACGCGGAACGGTGTGAGGCCCGACTCCACCTCGCACACCTCGAAGTTTCTCGACATCTGCGGGAGAGCG
>JAFMMJ010000008.1 GCA_017859785.1 Ilumatobacteraceae bacterium | reverse complement strand
GCCTCGTCGATCACCGCGAGACCCGTGCGGGCATCGTCGAGATCGGTGTTGCACGGTGGCACGACATGGATGCGGTTGCCGGCGACGAATGGCCACACACCACTCGCCTTGCAGTGCGCCGCGACGCGCTGCATGTCCTCGGCGGCACGCGGCGCCTTCGACTCCCGGTCGGCCACCAGCTCGATCGCCCAGAACGCTCCGAGCCCGCGTACTTCGCCGACCGCGCCGCGCTGCTCGGCCATAGCGGCGAGCGCCGGGCCGATCACTTCCGAGCCGAGTCGACGGGCATGCTCAAGCACGCCCTCATCTTCGATGATGTGGATGCTCTCCACCGCGGCCGCGCACGCGAGCGGATGGCCTGAATAGGTGAGGCCGCCCTGGAACACACGGGTGTCGAAGGTCTCGGCAATCGCATCGGAGATGCACACCCCGCCGAGCGGCACGTAACCCGAGTTCACTCCTTTGGCGAAGGTGATGAGATCGGGAACGACATCCCAGTTGTTCACCGCGAACCATTGGCCGCACCGACCGAAACCGGCCATCACCTCGTCGCAGATCATCATGATCCCGAATTCGTCGCACAGTGCTCTCACCCCGGCCAGGTAGCCGTCGGGCGGAACGAGGATGCCGTTGGTGCCGACCACCGACTCGAGCACGATCGCCGCGACCCGGTCGGCGCCCTCACCGATGATCACATCGCGGAGATGCGCGAGCGCCCGCTCGCACTCCTGGCTCGCGTCAGCCGAGTGGAACGGTGAGCGATACGGGTACGGGCCGAAGAACTTGACCACCCCGGGCAGCCCCGGCTCGTTGTCGAGGCGGCGCGGCTCACCGGTGAGCGAGATCGCTCCGACCGTGCTGCCGTGATAACTGCGGTAGGCCGATAGCACTTTGAGGCGGCCGGTGTGCGCCTTGGCCATCCGGATCGCGTTCTCGACCGCCTCGGCGCCGCCGTTGGTGAAGAACACCCGGTTGAGGTGACCGGGTGCCCGCTCGGCGATGAGGCGCGCCGCTTCACTACGCACGTCGTTCGCGAAACTCGGCGCGATCGTGCACAGGCGGCCGGCCTGGCGGGCGATCGCCTCGACCATGCGCGGGTGCTGATGGCCGATGTTCACGTTCACCAGCTGGCTCGCGAAGTCGAGCCACACCGTTCCCTTGTCGTCCCAGATACGAGAGCCACTCGCACCCGCGATCACCACCGGCTTCAGCGCGCCCTGCGCCGACCACGAGTGGAACACGTGCCGGCGGTCGTTGTCGTAGGCGGCGGCGATCAACTCATCGGCGAGAGCCGAGTCATCGATTCCGAGATCTTCGAGCGTGGTCATGGGCGAAGAATAAGCGTCATGAATTCGATCGCACAATGGCGACTTTGTTGGGTTACGAAACTCGTGGGTGGGGTTGTCGCTCACATGCTCATCGGCGCGAGCCCGCCCGACACCCGTGCCGACGCGCCCGACCGGGCGGCGCTCGCGACGAGACCGGCGAGCCAGTCGGCGTCGGATTCAGGTAGCAGGCCGACCGTGAGCCGGAGGTGATCGGCGCGACCACCGAGCGTGAACGGCGCCCCCGGCGCGACGCGCACACCAGCGGCCGCCAACGCCACCAGCGCACTCTGCTCATCGTCCACCGGCACCCACAGATTGAGCCCGTCCCCGTCGTCGAGGTCGATGCCGTGGGTGCGCAGCCGCTCAAGGAACCGCTTCCTCCGCGAGGTGTAGACGCTCCTCGCTGTCGCGATCGCCTCGATGACTGTCTCGTCGGAGAGCATGTCGAGCAACAGCAACTGCAGCAGCCGGCTCGACCACCCGGCTCCGAGCATGCGACGAGCCCGAACCCGCTCGATCACCTCGCTCGGACCGCCGATCGCCGCGAGGCGAAGGTCGGGTCCGTGACTCTTAGAGAAGCCTCGGATGTGCACCACCCGATCTGGCAGCAGGTCGCCGAGGCTCTCCACCGGACCCGTCGAGATGCCCCACGCATGATCGTCCTCGACCACGAGCGTCTTCGTCGACCGCAACACCTGAGCGATCTCGCCCGCCCGACGCTCCGACATCGACACCCCGGTTGGGTTGTGGGCCCGCGGCTGAGTGAAAAACGCGACGGGGTCGGCACCGAGCCCGCGAGCTAGATCGTCGGGCACCGGACCCTCGGCATCGATGGCCACGCCGATCACCTCGCATCCGAGCCGCTCAAGCAGGTCGATGAGCGGCGGGAAGGTTGGCTCTTCCACCAGCACCGCCGAGCCGAACGGGAGGATCTCAGCCGAGATCCGATCGAGGGCATCGAGGCAGCCGTCGACCACGGTCAACGACGCGGCGGGGAACGGCCATGTGCTCGCCAGATGCTCTCCGAAGCCCGGCACGACGGGATCGTCGAGATAACTCGACGTGAGATCAGCGCGACCGACCCGCGCCATCGACGGGCCGAGATCCGGCAGCAGCATCGGATCGGGGACACCGCTCGAGAGGTCGATACGGAACGTCTCTGCCCCGGTGCCGAGCGCGCGATACCGAGTCGGCGCTGCCGAGCCAGCGAGCGCCCGCACCCGTGTGCCGTTGCGACCGTTGGTCGTGATCACCCCGGCACTCGACAGCGACCGCCAGGCCTCGCTGACCGTGGTTGGGGAGATGCCGACGGCCTTCGCGAGCGTCCTCACCGTCGGGAGGCGGTCACCAGCGAGCAACTCGCCGGAGGCCACCAGACGGCCGATGGTGGTCGCGACGATCTCGGACTCGCGGCGCCCACCGCCGGCAGAGTCGAGCATTGAGCGAACCGCCGTCGCGACGGGACCGAGTGTGTCCGACATCGCGCGGACTGTACTGGTACATAGTCGCTATTGTCCAGCGAGGTTCGGCCGAATTACCATCCGGAAGACCGCCGGGGGGACGGTCACGACATCTCCCCAAAGCACCGACCACCCGGCCGACCGCCGGGTCGAACAAGGAGACGGAGATGTCCAACATCGTCAGGGCCGCATTGCTGCAGACCGACTGGACCGGCGACAAGGAGTCCATGATCGACAAGCACGAGGAGTCGGCCCGCGAGGCCGCCGCTCAGGGTGCGCAGATCATGTGCTTCCAGGAGCTCTTCTACGGCCCCTACTTCTGCCAGGTGCAGGACGCCGCCTTCTACGACTACACCGAGGCCATCCCCGACGGCCCGACCACCCAGCGCTTCCAGTCGGTCGCCAAGGAACTCGGCATGGTCATGGTGCTCCCGATGTATGAGATCCAGCAGACCGGCCTCTTCTACAACACTGCCGCCGTCATCGACGCCGACGGCACCTACCTCGGCAAGTACCGCAAGCAGCACATCCCGCAGGTGAAGGGCTTCTGGGAGAAGTTCTATTTCACCCCCGGCACCGACGGCTATCCGGTGTTCGACACCGCTGTCGGCAAGGTCGGCGTCTACATCTGCTACGACCGCCACTTCCCCGAGGGCTGGCGCTGCCTCGGCCTGAACGGCGCGGAGATCGTCTTCAACCCGTCGGCCACGCACCGCGGACTCTCCGAGTACCTGTGGAGCATCGAGCAGCCGGCCGCCGCCGTCGCCAACATGTACTACGTCGGCGCCATCAACCGCGTCGGCATCGAACCGCTCGGTGAGAACGACTTCTACGGGCAGAGCTACTTCGTTAACCCGCGCGGCGAGTACGTCGGCGACAAGGGCGACCCGCATAACCCCGAACTCATCATCCGCGACCTCGACCTCGACCTCATCCGCGAAGTCCGCGCGGGCTGGCAGTTCTACCGCGACCGTCGCCCCGAGGCCTACGGGGAGATCACCGCCCGCTGACCCGCGAACCACCACTAGGGGGGAACAACATGGCAAGGACACTCATCTCCGGCGGCACCGTCGTCTCGGCGACCGGCCGCACCACCGGCGACGTGCTCATCGACGGTGAAACCGTCGCCGCGATCTTCGCGCCCGGCCAGGCCGAATCGCTTGGCGTGACCGCCGACCGCGTTATCGACGCCACCGGCAAATACGTCGTGCCCGGCGGCATCGACGTCCACACCCACATGGAGCTCCCCTTCGGCGGCACCAATGCCTCTGACACCTTCGAGACCGGCACCATCGCCGCCGCCTGGGGCGGGGTGACCACCATCGTCGACTTCGCCGTGCAGAAGACCGGCGAGAACGTGCACGAGTCACTGGCCGCCTGGCATGAGAAGGCCGCCGGCAACTGCGCCATCGACTACGGCTTCCACCAGATCATCGGCGGTGTCGACGAGGACTCACTGAAGGCGATGACCTACCTCGTCGACAACGAGGGCGTCACCAGCTTCAAACTCTTCATGGCCTACCCCGGCGTCTTCTACGCCGACGATGGTCAGATCCTTCGGGCCATGCAGAATGCCTCGGAGACCGGTGCGATGATCATGATGCACGCTGAGAACGGCATCGCGATCGACGTGCTCGTCGCCCAGGCCCTCGCCCGCGGTGAGACCGACCCCTACTTCCACTCGCTCACCCGCCCCGCCGAACTCGAGGGTGAGGCCACCCACCGTGCGATCCAGCTCGCCAAGGTGGCCGGCAACGTGCCGCTCTACATCGTGCACATGTCGGCGTCGGAGGCGCTCGAGGAGGTCGCCGCCGCCCAGCACGCCGGCATGAACGTCTTCGCTGAGACCTGCCCGCAATACCTCTATCTCTCACTTGAAGACCAGCTCATGCAGCCCGGCTTCGAAGGCGCCAAGTGGGTGTGCTCCACGCCGCTTCGCACCAAGCACGCCCATCACCACCGCGACCTCTGGAAGGGTCTGCGCATGAACGAGCTCGCCGTCGTTTCCACCGACCACTGCCCGTTCTGCATGAAGGACCAGAAAGAACTCGGTCTCGGAAACTTCTCCGCCATCCCGAACGGCATCGGCGGTGTGGAGCACCGTATGGAGCTCCTTTACCAAGGCGTCGTCAACGGCGAGATCACCCTCGAGCGCTGGGTTGAGACTTGCAGCACCACCCCGGCGCGCATGTTCGGCCTCGACCGCAAGGGCGCCATCGCCCCCGGAATGGACGCCGACATCTTGGTGTGGGACCCAACCAAGCGCACGAAGATCGGCGTGAACGACAAGCACCACATGAACATGGACCACTCGGCCTACGAGGGCTTCGAGATCGACGGCAAGGTCGACACCGTGCTCAGTCGCGGAACCGTCGTTGTCGAGAACGACACCTTCACCGGCAGCGTCGGCCACGGCCGCTACGTGAAGCGCGGCCTTAGCACCTACCTGCACTGACCGTCACCACACCCCCGCACACCCGCCCCTTGGAGGAGCACATGAAGAGGATCAGCCACTGGATCGACGGACGCATCGTCGAGGGAACCTCGGGCAACACCGCCCCGGTCTACGACCCGGCCACCGGTGAGCAGGCCGCCGAGGTCGACCTCGCCAGCGTCGCCGAAGTCGACCGCGCGATCGCCGTTGCCGAGGCTGCCGCTCCCGAATGGCGCGCCACCAGCCTGTCGAAGCGGGCCGAGATCCTGTTCCGCATGCGCGAACTCGTCGACGCGAACCGCAAGGAGATCGCCGCCTTCCTCACCGCCGAGCACGGCAAGGTGCCCTCCGACGCCCTCGGAGAAGTCGCCCGTGGCCTTGAGAACATCGAGTTCGCTTGCGGCATCCCGCACTTGTTGAAGGGCGGCTACAGCGAGCAAGCCGCCAACGGCGTCGACGTCTACAGCATCCGCCAGCCCCTCGGCGTGGTGGCCGGCATCACCCCGTTCAACTTCCCGGCCATGGTGCCGATGTGGATGTTCGCCAACGCCCTCGCCTGCGGAAACACCTTCATTCTGAAGCCGAGCGAGAAGGATCCGTCGGCCAGCCTCTTCATCGCCGAACTCCTCGCCTCCGCCGGCCTGCCATCGGGATGCTTCAACGTGGTCCAGGGCGACAAGGTCGCCGTTGACCGCCTCCTTGAGCACCCGACCGTGAAGGCGGTCAGCTTCGTCGGGTCCACCCCGATCGCGAAGTACGTGTACGAGACCGGCACCGCCAACGGCAAGCGCGTTCAGGCCCTCGGTGGCGCGAAGAACCACATGCTCGTGCTCGCCGATGCTGATCTCGACATGGCCGCCGACGCGGCCATCAGCGCCGCCTACGGCTCGTCGGGGGAGCGGTGCATGGCGATCAGTGTCGTGCTCGCCGCCGACTCCATCGCCGACGACCTCGTCGCGAAGCTCGCCGAGCGGATCCCCGGCGTCGTCGTCGGCCCGGGCAGCGATTCCGCCAGCGAGATGGGCCCGCTCATCACCGCCGAACACCGCGACAAGGTCGAGGGCTACATCGCGGGTGCCGGCGCTGAAGGCGCCACCGTTGTCGTTGACGGTCGCCGCAGCGACGGCTCCGCCGGCTACTTCGTCGACCCGACCCTCATCGACAACGTCACCCCCGGCATGAAGTGCTACGACGACGAGATCTTCGGACCGGTGCTCTCCGTGGTGCGCGTGAAGGGCTATGAGGACGGCGTCGCGATGATCAACGCGAACCCGTTCGCGAACGGCACCGCGATCTACACCCGCGACGGCGGCGCCGCTCGCCAGTTCCAGTTCGACATCGAAGTCGGCATGGTCGGCGTCAACGTGCCGATCCCGGTGCCCGTCAGCTACTACAGCTTCGGCGGTTGGAAGGCCTCGCTCTTCGGTGACACCCACATGTACGGGCCGGAGGGCATCAACTTCTACACCCGCGGAAAAGTCGTCACCTCACGTTGGCCCGACCCGGCGACCAGCTCGATCAACCTCGGCTTCCCGGAGACCCGCTGATCATGGATATCGGCGTCGTCCTCCAGACCACACCGCCGGCGCTCCGCGTCGTCGAGCTCGCCAAGCGAGCCGAGTCGCTCGGCTTCAGTCACGTCTGGACCTTCGACTCCCACATCCTGTGGGAGGAGCCGTACGTCATCTACAGCCAGATCCTGGCCGAGACCCGCAACGTGATCGTTGGGCCGATGGTGACCAACCCAGCCACACGCGACTGGACCGTCACCGCAAGCACCTACGCCACCCTCAACGAGATGTACGGCAACCGGACTGTGTGCGGTATCGGTCGCGGTGACTCGGCGGTGCGAGTAACCAACGGGCGACCGACGACCCTCGCCACGATGCGCGACTCGATCCACGTGATCCGAGAACTCGCCAACGGCCGCGAGGTCGAATACAACGGCTCCACCATCACCCTGCCGTGGGCCGCGAAGTCACGCCTCGAGGTGTGGGGCGCCGGCTACGGCCCGAAGGCCCTCGCCCTGATCGGCGAGACCTGCGAGGGATTCATCCTGCAGCTCGCCGACCCGGCGATCACCAAGTGGACCATCGACGCAGTGCGCGCCGCTGCTGAGGGCGCCGGCCGCGACCCCGACGAGATCACCATCTGCGTCGCCGCCCCCGCCTATGTCGGCGACGACATTGCCTATATGCGCGACCAGACCCGCTGGTTCGGCGGCATGGTCGGCAACCACGTCGCCGACATCGTCGAGCGTTACGGCGAGGCCTCCAATGTGCCCGCCACCCTCACCGACTACATCAAGGGTCGCAAGGGCTACGACTACAACCAGCACGGCCAGGCCGGAAACACCCACACCGACTTCGTGCCCGACGAGGTGATCGACAGGTTCTGCATCCTCGGCACCCCTGAGCAGCACCTCGAGCGTCTCCAGGAACTCGCCGACCTCGGCGTCGACCAGTTCGCGATCTACCTCCAGCACGACGGGAAAGACCAGACGCTTCTCGAATACGGAGAGCACATCATCCCCGCCCTCGCCGAGCATCGGTTGGCGAAGCGCTGATGCTTCGTCGCGCGGCCCGCAAGACGATCCTCTTCGTCGTCGCGGTGTTCGCCGTTGGCTGCGTGTGGGAGCTCTACAAGGTCATCGGGCCCGTCGATGGTGGTTCGGTCTTCGGATGGAAGATCATCCCAAAGGCCTCCGACCGAGCCATGCCGCACACCTGGGACATGATCGCCCGGCTCCTCGAACCCGAGAACCGCAGCGGCGGCTCGCCCATCGCGGTCACCGTCGCCGGCTACTCCTGGTACACGCTCCGCCTCGCCGCGGTCGGGCTGTTGGTCGGAGGCATCGTCGGCATCGGCCTTGCCGTGCTCATGGCCCGCTGGCGCATCGCCTCCCGGGCCATCCTGCCCTGGGTGATCATGTCGCAAACCGTGCCGCTCATCGCTCTCGCTCCTCAGGTCGTTTCGTGGAGCGGCAAGATCGAGCTCTTCGGATGGGAGTGGCCGCGTTGGGCGAGCGTGTGCGCGCTCGCGGCGTTCTTATCGTTCTTCCCGGTCGCCGTTGGCACGCTGAAGGGCCTCACCTCGGTGCCGGCCGCATCACTCGAGCTCATGGAGACCTACGCCGTGCCGTGGCGGGTCACGCTGATGAAACTTCGCTTCCCAGCGGCCGTCCCGTTCATCATCCCGTCGCTCAAACTCGCCGCAACCCTCTCGGTGGTCGGCGTCATCGTGGCGGAGATCTCCACCGGCATCCGCGGTGGTATCGGTCGCGCTGTCCTCTCGTATCAGCAGGCCTCCACCGGCGACGCCGAGAAGATCTACTCGGCGGTATTCGGGGCGGCCGCCCTTGGACTCGCCCTCTTCGGCTCGGTTGTGCTGCTTGAGGTCATCGTGAACCGCAACCGTCCGAGAGAGGCCACCTGATGACCGCTGTCGTCCTCAACTCCGTGTCGATGACCTTCAACCCGGGCACTGCCCGCGAGGTCAACGCCCTCGACGGCATCGACCTGTCGATCGCCGAAGGCGAGTTCGTGTCGCTGATCGGGCCGTCCGGATGCGGCAAGAGCACCTTGCTCCGCCTTGTCGCCAACCTCGTCGAACCGACCGCGGGCACGATCATCGTGAACGGCACCTCAGCCGGGCAGGCGCGCCGCGACCACACCTACGGCATGGCATTCCAGCAGGCCGGCCTGTTCGATTGGCGCAACGTGCGACGCAACGTCGAGTTGCCGCTCGAGCTCGCCGGCTGGGATCGCGGCCGACGGCGGGAGCGGGCTGAGGAGATGCTTGCCCTCGTCAAACTCGACGACTTCGCCGACCACATGCCTTGGCAGCTCTCGGGCGGCATGCAGCAGCGGGTCGCGATCGCCCGCGCGCTCGCCACCCATCCACCGCTGCTCCTCATGGACGAGCCCTTTGGCGCCCTCGACGAGATGACCCGCGAGCACATGCAAGCCGAGCTGCTTCGCATCCGCGAGGCCACCGGCTCGACCATCGTGTTCGTCACCCACTCGATTCCCGAAGCCGTCTACCTCTCCGACCGTGTCGTCGTCATGTCGCCTCGGCCGGGGCGGATCACCCGCATCGTTGACATCGCGCTCACCGGAGGTCGCGACGACGACACCCGTGAGGATCAGGCCTTCTTCGCCGGCATCACTGAGGTGCGTGAGTCACTCCGGGCCGTTGAGGGCTATCACAGCCACGGAGGAGTCGACGACCGATGAGAGTCGCGCGCCTCGCCTCCGCGGTGCTCCCACCTCTTGTATGGGGTGTCGCCTTCGTGGCTGCTTGGGAGGCGCTCGTGCGCGGTTTCGACCTCAAGCCCTACTTCCTTCCGGCACCGAGCGCTATCTGGTCGGCCTTCACCGACAACGTCGGTCTCGTGCGCGCCGCTGCTTTCGTGTCAGGCGGCAACGCGCTGGTCGGCCTCCTGCTCGGCGTCGCGCTCGGGGTGGCCGCCAGCTTTGCGCTGATGCGCTCCAACCTGCTCAACGAACTCGTCTCGCCGCTCGCGATCGCGCTCAACGCGATCCCAATCATCGTGCTCGTCGCCGTCTTCCAGAACATGTTCACCTCGACGAGCGAGGTGCCACGGCGACTCATGGTGATGCTCATCGTGTTCTTCATCGTGCTCGTGAACGTCGCGAAGGGGCTCCGGCAGGTGAGCCCTATCCACCTCGAGCTCATGCGCTCTTACGCGGCGACTCCGCGGTCGGTGCTGGTCAAGACCCGCATCCCGAACGCGGTGCCGTATTTGTTCACCGCGGTGAAGATCGCGGCGCCAACCGCCGTCATCACCGCCTTCGTCTCGGAGTACTTCGGTGGCCGCCAGAACGGCCTCGGATATTTCATCCCCTCCAACTTCGCCAATTCGAAGAATGCGGTCGCCTGGGCGTACGTCATCGGCGCATGCCTGCTCGGCCTCACCTTTTACCTAGTCTCCGTACTGTTGGAGAACATCACCTCAAACCGGAGGGGCAAAGCCCCAGGGGGAGCAACCACATGAGAATCAGCAAGCACCGCGGAGTCCTGGCTGGACTGGCCGCGGTATCACTGCTCGTCGCAGCCTGCGGCTCCGACGACGCCGAACCCGCTGCCGAGCCGGCCGCCGAGCCTGCTGCCGAGCCGGCCGCCGAGCCCGCTGCCGAGCCGGCCGCCGAGGAGACCTGCACGACCCCTGATGAGGTCAGCCTGCAGCTCCAGTGGTTCGCCCAGGCGCAGTTCGCCGGCTACTACGCAGCCGTCGACCAGGGCTACTACGCCGACCACTGCCTCGACGTCACCATCGTCGAAGGCGGTCTCGACATCGTGCCGCAGACCCAGCTCGCGAACGGCGACGTCGACTTCGCCCTCGCCTGGGTGCCCAAGGCCCTCGCCAGCCGTGAGGCCGGTGCCGACATCGTGAACATCGCGCAGATCTTCCAGCGCTCCGGCACCCTGCAGGTGTCGTTCAAGGACAAGGGCATCACCTCACCCGCCGACTTCGCCGGCAAGAAGATCGGCAACTGGGGCTTCGGCAACGAGTACGAGATCTTCGCCGCCCTCGGCGCCGAGGGTCTCGACCCCGCCGCCGACGTTGAGCTCGTCGGTCAGAACTTCGACATGGCCGCCCTCCTCGAAGGGGAGATCGACGCCGCCGAAGCGATGACCTACAACGAGTACGCCATGGTGCTCGAGGCCGTGAACCCCGACACCGGCGAGCTCTACACGCCGGACGACTTCAACGTCGTCAACTACGAGGACTACGGCGTCGGCATGCTTCAGGATGCGATCTGGGCCGATGGCGCCCGTCTCGCCTCCGATGCCGCCTACAAGGACATCGCGGTTCGCTTCGTCGCGGCCTCGATGCTCGGCTGGGCGCACTGCCGTGACGACGTCCAGGGATGCGCAGACATCGTGCTCGGAGTCGGCCCGACCCTCGGCGCGAGCCACCAGTTGTGGCAGATGAACGAGGTCAACAAGCTCATCTGGCCGTCCACCAACGGCGTCGGCTACACCGACGAGGCCGCTTGGAACCAGACGGTCGAGATCAGCCAGCAGACCCCGAACCTCGAGGGCACGACCGTGTTGACGGCCGCGCCGGACGCGGATGCCTACACCAACGAGATCGTCGAGGCCGCTTGGGCTCTCGCCGGTGCCGGCGGTGTCGACCTGTTCGGTGAGGGTTACTCGCCGATGTCGGTCACCCTCAATGAGGGCGGCAACTGACGCGACACATCTGAGCGGTGTGGGGTCGTCTCGACCTCCCACCGAAACGATTCGGAGGTGGGGCCCGGTTCGCCGGGCCCCATCGCCGTTTTCGGGTTCAGCGAGCTTCGCTGAACGGGATGGTCGCCCGGGTCATGAGCGTGTAGGTGTCGGCGATGGCCACCTCGCGATGATCGCGCTGCGCCTCCAACCGACGCGGATCGTTCACCACCGCCATGAACGCTCGGCGCGACGGGAATCCGTTGAACCGAACCTGATGCCACTGTCGTCCATCGCCGAGGATCGTGCCCTCCACGGAGAACCATCCGGCGATACGAATGCCCTGGGCGGCGGCGGATTCGGCAGCGACGCGCTGATAGGCCGACATGTGATCCGGGGTTCGCTCCGCGCCGTCGGGATCGTTGAACGACAGCACGTGGATCACCATCATCGGCCCGTCGTCATCGGTCGGCGGATGGGGCACATCAGCCCAATCGACCTCGACGACACCGTCGGGGAGAGCGGGCACCTCCATCGGTCGACAACCCATCACGATCGTCGCCGCCATGCCCGCCTCCTTGTGCACATGGCGCTCACGGAAATCCTCGCGTGACTGCATCTCGATGAACGAACGCCGCGTCGGATACCGCACCACCGCGACCCGGTCCCAAGCCGGCCCCGCACCGAGAGCCTGCACCTCCACATCGGCGAGGAAGACGACCTCGGCGCCGATGTCGGCGAGCACGTCGACCGGGGCGTACTCGTCATCAGCCTCGCGACCCGAGCGACCGCCATCGGAGCCGTCGGCGTAAGCGGCTCGCTCGCGATAGCGCATGAGATTGACCATCCAGATCGGACCGTCCTCGGCTGGATCGCAGGTCGCGAGACGCAGGCCGTACTCGCGGTCGACAACTCCGTATGACGGGTCACGGCTCACCGTGCACCTCCTGAAGCGACGAGCCCAATGAGTTCTCGCGCGACCATCGGCGCCGCGTTCTGGTTCTGGCCGGTCACCAGCTTCCCGTCGACCACCCAGTGGTTGGCCAGCACATCGCGACGCCCCGACCGGCCCTCGAAGAGCGCTCCCGCGGCGCGGAGATCGCGCTCGGGATGTAGCGGCGTCGAGGTGATGCCGAGTTCACGCACTTGCTTGTCAGTGACCGCACTGATTCGGCGACCCTCCACCAGCGGGCGGCCGTCGGTATCGCGAGCCCGGAGCAATCCGAGCGGGCCATGGCAGACCCCACCGATCGCCGCGCCAGCTGCGACCGCCGCGGTCATCTGATCGCCGAGCACTTCAGAGGTGCCGAGGTCGAAGGCCGCGCCCCACCCGCCGGCCAGATACACGATGTCGTAGTCGGCCATGTCGAGCGATCCGACCGGGCGCGAGGCGTTCATCGCGGCGCGGAGCACCGCGTCGGAGAGGAACCGGTCGTCGGCCGCCGTACGCACCGCCGGCTTCAGTGACAGCGGATCAACCGGGATCACCCCGCCGAGCGGGCTCGCGACCTCAACGCTCATCCCCGCGTCGACGAAGGCGTAATAGGGAACGGTCAACTCGCTTGCGAACACCCCGGTCGGTCGACCAATGTCGAGTTGCCCGTGGTTGGTCGCGATGACCAACGCCCGTCGACCCGATAGATCAGCCGACGACGGTGTCGGATCATCCGGATGAAGGCCGAGTCGCGACAGCAACCGGCGAACCGCCCGCGCCGGGGGAGGAGCGGTGACGCGAATCGAGTTGCGTCGCTCGGCGATGCGGGCGCGAACCCGAGATCGCACCCGTTGGGCGACCTGGGCGCGGATGAGTTCCGTCGGTGGCAGCAGCGGCACGCGGTCGATCTCAGTGATCCGGCTCACCGCGTACGGCCAGGGCTCGTTTCGCTCAGGAACCGCCCGATGCCGCTCAGCCTTCATCACAACGCGAAGCGCCTCGAGCACCTCGGCCGCCGCCGGGTCGTTCGCCCGGTTCACCATCTCAACCGGATCGTCGGTCAGGTCGTAGAGCTCCCACTGGTCGGGAAGGACCCCGGTGCGATAGGTCGGCCCGCCGATGCCGTCGCTCGCCAACTGACGCACACCCGGTTCGGTCCACGTCGACGGGTCATCGAAGGTGCGAACCAACTTCCAGAGATGGCCGTGGCCCGCGGGCAGTTCGTCGGCGTCGGGTCGATACACGACCCCCTCGAAGTTCGATGCGACGTGGGCGGCGACGTTGATGCGCAGCGGACCGGGGGCGTCGGTGACGCGACCGTGGGCCCGTGACACTCCGCTCGCCCCGGTATCGCCCTCAGGCATGTTGTCGCGAGTCATGAGATACACGACCCGATGTGGATCAGCCTCGGCGCCGGTGATCACATCGGAGAGATCGGTGCCGGGCAGCGGGTGCACCTCGGAGAACGACTCGCGAAGCACCTCCGCGGTTGCGGTCTCGTCGATGGAGGCCAGACCGAGCAGGGTCGGCACGAGGTCGATATGTGAGGTTGGATCGGTGACGCGTCGGGCGACCGTCGGCGTCGAACCGAGCCGAGCGATCGAGAACGGCACTCGGGTCGCCTCGTCGTAGAGCTGAAACCACTTCTGGTGAAGGCCACCATGCGCGCCGAGAAGTTCGCCGTGATCGGAGGTGCGCACGAGCACCGTGTCGTGACCTTGGGCGGTGGCTCCCGCCGTCACCGCGGCGCGAACCCGCTCGAGCGGTCCGTCGACGGCCGTATGGAGACGGTGGTAAAGGTCGCGGTAGAGCTGATGGTTCTTCGAGTAGATCGGGGCGACCGCCGCAGCCGGCCCGTAACAGCTCGGATACGCCTCGCGATAGGCGACCTGCGCGGCGGGCTTGTGGCGAAGATCCTCGAACGCCGAGGGCGCCATTGGCACCGACGGCACCCGAATGCCGTCGAGGGCCTCGGGCATGCCGCGGTTCATCCAGAGCGGAAACAGCACGATGTCGTGGGGGTTCACGAAGCTGACCACCAGCAGAAACGGGCGGAGCGCCTCGGCGTCACCGGCGGCGCGACGCGCGTAACGGTCGTCGAGCCAACGAACGACACGGTCGGCGATCAGCGGGTCGCGCACCAGTCCCGAGTTCGCGAACAGCCCGCCGTGGGGTTCGGGGCCGACCCAGCCGGAGAAGCCGAACGGGTTGAGTGGGTCCGCGTCGAGATAACGAGCAACGTTGTCGTCGAGCACCTCGCCTTCGGCGGTGTTCGTCGCGAGTGGCTCCCCCGACGAGTCGTGGAGGTCGGCATGGGAGATGTGCCACTTGCCGTCGTAGACGGTGTCGTAGCCGGCGGCGCGAAACCAGTTGCCGAGGGTCGGCACCTCACCCGGGCGGAGCCACCTCATCCGCGAGTCGTCGGCCATCTTGCCGAGCCCGTCGGTTTGGGTGACCCCGTGGACATCGGGATATTGGCCGGTGAACAGTGTTGGTCGGCTCGGCACGCAGGCGAGCGATCCGGTGTAGTGCCGATCGAAGGAGACACCGTGGTCGTCGAACCAGGCGGTGCCCAACAATGTCCGCCGCCATTCGCGCAACTCCTCGGTCTCGTACACGGGAGCGGCCCGCTCCTCATCGGTCATGATCACGACAACGTCGGGCCGCGCGTTCATGAGCTCGCCCCCGGGGCGACCCGCGCGGCCAGGCCGGCGAGCATGAACTCCGCCGCCAACCCGAGACGATCGAGCACTTTGCGACCGACGAGCCGTCGGATCGGGTTGCGGCCGGTGTCGAGATCGGTCGACACCGTGACCCGGGTGTTTGGGCCGTCAGCGATGAGACGCCAGGTGGTCACCGGCACCCCAGCGATCGAGGGAAGACCTTCGATCGTGTAGGTGAGGGTGTCCGGTGGCGACCAGACGGTCACCGTCTCGACCAACGTCTGGCGTTGCACCTGCACCCGGCGCACCGTGCCGACCCCTTCGGTTTGATCAGAGAGCGGACAGGTGTGCTGGATCATCGGCACCCACGAAGCCAGCGCGCCGAAGTCGGCGAGCACCTCCCAGATCTCGGCCGGTGTGGCTGCGATCTCCGATGAGCGTTCGATGTGGATCATGCGCGACTCCTGTGATGACGGCGGGCGGCGGGCATCCACCGCTCGCCCGCGGTGGCGTCGATTCGGCTGACGAGGTGATCGCCGACCGAATCAACAAGAGAGATGAACGACTCGGTGGCCGCCTCGCCGAACGCGGTCCACGCGCCGACGGAGAGATCATCGAGACGATCCTCGAGGCTTTGACGATGAGCAACCCCGGCGGGGTTCACCCGGCCATCGGTCACGAAGCCGCGTGCCTCGAGTCGGCGGTAGGCCTCCGCGAGCGCCGCGTCGTCAGCGCCGCGACTCCTCGGCAACCAGTCGGCCTCGTAGTCACGCCAGGCGCCGTCGAGCACTCCGGCCTCGGTGCCGGTGAGGTCGTCAGCGATCTGCAGAGCCCAATGAGTGTCGCCGCGCCACTCGCGAATGCAGTTCACCGCGAGCCAAGCATCGAGGGTCGGCTCGTCGGGTCGTCGATGCGCGGACTGGGCGGCGAAGAGCGGTCGGCCCGTCGACGGAAGGGTGTCAGCGGCTTCCCACAGCGCGGGGGCGATCGCCGCGAGGTCGGCGCAGATCTCGGGCGCGTGCTCGGCGAGTCCGGCGAGCACCGCTTCGTCGCGCACTCGGATCGCGTCGTCGACGCTGGCGTGCTGGTCAAGGAGTGCGTAACTCACGGAGATGAACTCGGGATGGATCGACCCGTAGGCGGCGGTGACCACCGAGGCCCCAGCGTGACCGAGCAGGCCGGCACGGGTGGTGACGTAGTAGCCGGCGCCATTCGGGATCCCGAGGGCCGCATACCGCTCGATGCCCCGTGGATCCCAGAAGATCCACCCGATGAGGCGGTGCGAGGCGAAGGCCGCCCGAGCGCTCAGCGAACGAAGATCGCTCATCGAGAGCCCTGAATGAACTCAACGATCACCCGGGCCAGTTCGGGGCCGCGGTCCTCCTGGAGGAAGTGACCCCCGCCGACGATGGTGGTGTGCGCCTGACCGGAGGTTCCCGGCACCTTCGCGAGGAACGGGGCGTCACCTCCTCGAGTGATTGGATCTGAGTCGCTAAACGCGAGAAGGAACGGACGATCGAACCGCGACAGCACCTCCCAGGCAGCCGAGTTGTCACCACTCGCTGGATCGTCCGGCGTGGTGGGCACGAGCGAGGGGAAGATCCGCGCTCCAGCAACGAAGGAGTCATCGGGGAACGGGGCGTCGTAGGCGGCGATCACCTCGGGGGTGAGATCGGTGGTGCAACCGCCGTTGATGATCGCTCCGATCGGGAAATGCGGTGAGGTTCGCGAGAACTCCTGCCACTTCAGGAAGGCTTCGCTCGCCGGCCCGTGGCCGGTCGGTAGACCCGTGTTGCCGATAACGACTCGGGCGAACCGTTCGGGTTCAGCTGCCACGAGTCGCAGGCCGATCAGCCCTCCCCAGTCCTGACCGAAGAAAGTGATGTTGGTGAGGTCGAGCTCGCTGAACAGTGCCTCGCGCATCCAGCCGACGTGGCGCGCGTAGGTGTAGTCATCGGTCTCGGTCGGCTTGTCGCTGCGCCCGAAACCGATGAGATCGGGTGCCACCACCCGATGACCCGCAGCGGTCAGCACTGGGATCATGTGCCGGTAAAGGAAGCACCACGACGGCTCGCCGTGCATCAACAGCACCGGGGGCGCGTCAGCCGGGCCCTCGTCGAGATAGTGGACGCGCAGTGTCCCGCCCTCGGTGTCGTCGATCTCGACGTAGTGCGGCTCGAAGTCGAAGTCGGGGAGTTCGGCGAAACGGTCATCGGGGGTGCGCAGGGCCTTCATCAGTGCTCCTCAGGGATGGTGACGGTGGTGAGGTCGTCGGCGACGACGACGCGGCCGGAGAAGTTCCGGCTCGCGATCGCCGCCACCTCGTCGCCCTGCCCGGGGGGATGGGCGGGGACGTGATGGGTGAGCACGAGCACGCTGACACCGGCTCGTTCGGCGGTGTCGGCGGCCTGCTCGATCGATGAGTGGTAGTCGCAGACGTCGTTGAGTCGCGCGATCGGAATGTTCGCGATGACATCGGCGCGTATCGCCGTATGCACCAAGATGTCGGCGCCGCGAGTGAGCGAGTCGAGTCCGGTGCACGGCACCGTGTCGCCGGCGAGCACGACGGCGCGACCGTCGTGCTCAATGCGATAGGCGACGCTCGGCTCGACCGGACGGTGATCGGTGGGGGCAGCGGTGATCCGTGGGCCGCCGGGCAGCTCGACTGGCCCCTCGGTGAGTTCGATCACCTCGGTGATCGGCGCCTCGGTGAGATCGTCGTGGTGGGCGAGCCGGTAGCCGGTGTCGGCGCGGAGCATGGACTCGATCGAGTCGACCACCGCTTGGGTGCCGGGCGGTCCCACCACGGTGAGCGGGGTCGACTCGAACGTCGAGATCCACCGAGTGGTGATCACGTCGTTGAGGTCGGTGAGATGGTCGCTGTGCAGATGGGTGATGAGCACCGCCGAGAGCTGCGCGGCCCCAACCCCGGCGGCGGCGAGGCGCATCAATACCCCTCGGCCGCAGTCGATGAGTAGATGTTGGTCGTCGACGCTCACCAGCGTCGACGGGCCAGCCCGATTCGGATCGGGAAGGGGCGACCCGGTGCCGAGCGTGACGACGCGCATCACTGGCGTCCCATCTCGGCTCGCGCCTCCGCGTCGGCGGTCTCGGCGTCGCGGCGCGACAGCAAGCGGATCTCGAGTTCGTCGATGACTCCGGTGAACGCGAACGGCCCCGAGTAAAGGGTCGACACCGCAGACCCGGCGTCTCGGCCGACGCTCGCCCCGACCGAGGAGATCACCCGCATGATGAACGGGATCTCAACCGAACCCGCCTCGTGGTCGTCGACACGGAGATCGATTCGGCCGGTGGAGCCCTCGCCGCGGCGGAACGCGACCGACACGGTGCTCGATCCGGCCGGCACCGGGATGGTCGAGACCGCGATCGTGTGGTCGAAGAAGGCGTTGTAGTCGACATGCAGGTGGCCGTTGAGGACGAAGACTGAGATGCCCGCGTTGGCGGTTCCGGTCGCGAAGAGCACGCCGTCGTCGGATGCGTCGCGTTCGAGCCGCGCGGTCAGGTCGAAGTTGCGACCGCCGATCTGCGCGGCGGCCTGCGCCGGAATCGGTGACATCGGCGGCCGGTACACGTAGCGCCGATCGGCCGGGTGCGGGGAGCGGTCTCGGAAGCGGGCACCGAACAACTCGAAGGTCCGGTCGTCGAGTGGCAACACGCCGTGACGCTCGGCCTCTTCCCACCAGAGATCTTTCAGTCGCTCAAGACGCTCTGGCTGATCGGCGGCGAGATCGAGGCACTCCGATGGGTCAGCGGAGAGGTCGTAGAGCTCCCAGGCCTCGGTATCGAAATCGGCACCGGGCACATGCCGGCACACCGCCTTCCACTCGCCAGCGACCAGGGCTCTCGATCCGCCGTTCTCGAAGTACTGAAGCGTGTTGGCAGCGGGTGCTGAGGCGTCATCGATGATCTCACTGAACGAGCGGCCGCTCACCGGAATCTGCTCGACCCCATGGAACACCGCCGGTGCTTCGACGCCCGCGAGGTCGTAGAGCGTGGGGGCGATATCGGAGACATGAACGAACTGGTCGCGGAGCGAACCGCGCTGATCTTCGGCGATACCCGAGGGCCAGTGGACGACGAGGGGTACGTGCACCCCACCCTCATGGGTGTTCTGCTTGTACCAGCGGAATGGAGTGTTCCCAGCCTGTGCCCAGCCCCAGGGGTAGTTGGTGTGGCTGTTCGGACCACCGATGTCGTCGATGCGCGCGACCGCCTGCTCGGGGGTCTCGAGGATGCCGTTGAAGAACTTCATCTCGTGCATCACCCCGTATGGGCCGCCTTCCTGGGAGGCCCCGTTGTCGGCCAGCACCATGAGGATCGTGTTGTCGAGGCGGCCGAGCCGGCGAAGCCCATCGACGAGACGGCCGATCTGGGCATCGGTGTGGTCGAGGAAGGCCGCGAAGGCCTCTTGTAGTCGAGCGGCTAATCGTCGCTGCACCTCGGGGAGCTCATCCCAGGCCTCGACACCGGGATTACGGGGTGCGAGGCGCGTGTGCGCGGGCACGATCCCCATCTCGACCTGACGGGCGAACCACCGATCGCGGGCGGCATCCCAGCCATCGTCGAAGCGGCCTCGGTACTTCTCCATGAACGCCGCTGGCGCTTGGTGCGGGGCGTGGGTGGCACCGAAGGGGAGGTAGAGGAAGACGGGACGATCAGGTCGGACTCCGACGGAATCGGAGTACATCGCAAGCGCCCGATCGATGAGGTCTTCCGACAGGTGGTAACCCTCGTCGGGAGTAGCCGGTGGCTCCACCATGTGGTTGTCCGAGACGAGGTCGGGGTGGAACTGGTCGGTCTCACCGTCGAGGAATCCGTAGAAGCGGTCGAAGCCGCGGCCGAGCGGCCACTGGTCGAATGGGCCGGCTGCTGAGCACTGCTCGATCGGTGCGAGATGCCACTTGCCGGTGCACAGCGTCGCGTAGCCGGCCTCACGGAAGACCTCGGCCATCGTCGTCGCGTGGGGAGAGATGTGACCGAGTTGATTGGGGAACCCGGTTCGGAAGTTCGACACCGATCGCATGCCGACCGCGTGGTTGGCGCGGCCCGTCATGAGCGCGGCTCGGGTGGGGGAGCAGAGCGGCGTGACGTGGAAGTTGGTGAAGCGCAGACCGCCTGCGGCCAGTGCATCGATATTCGGGGTGTCGATCTCGGAGCCGAAACATCCCAACTGCGCGAAGCCGGTGTCATCGAGCAGGATCACCACCACATCAGGTGAGCCCTCGGCTGCTGTTGGTGGTTCATCCCACCAGGGAGTCGACTGAGCGACAGTGCGCCCGATCGTCCCCTCGAAGCGTGCGGGTCTCGTCACGATCCCACCAATCTCGACACACCGGCGGTCCACGCCCGTCGGATCTCGTCGGGGGAGCGATCGTGGATGCGGGTGAGCGACACCCAGGCCTCAATCGAGCACATCCCGTCGATCGCATCGACGAGGCCGCTGCGACGCGCGGATCGCGGCCCGAGCACCGAGGCGAAATGCTCCTCGGTCGCGTCGCGGAGCCGACGACGGTTCTCCCGCACTGCGGCGGCGATGCGCGGTTGGTCAAGGGAGCGCACCCAGGCGAGATGCATGACCGGCCCGACGGTCGAGAAGAGCGTGATCCGCGAGTCGACGAACCGACGCACGAGTGATGTCGCCGACCCCTCGCCTGGCCGGTCGATCTCGAGGAGATGGTCGAACCGCTCAACGAAGCGGGCAACCGTCTCCTGCTGGAGGTCGTCGAGGGTGCCGAAGTAGCGGAAGATCGTGGCCGTCGACACCCCGGCTCGACGAGCGACCTGGTCGACCGCAGGAGGGAGGTGACCCTCCACGATGAGGTCGAACATCGCATCGATCACGGCGGCCCTACCGCGCTCGGTCCGCTGCCGTCGGCCGTCAACCGTTTGTCTCGCTGATGCCCCCATCAAGCAGAACGTAGGTGGATCAATGAACTATTGCAAGAGTGACTCGCAATAGTTCTGCGACGCGCCGTTAGTGCTGTTCGACGAGCAGGCCTCGCGCGTCGCGGCCTGACAGTCGAACGAACCACGGGATCGTCTTGTGGGCGATCGGACCGATGGCGAACGCGTACAGCAGGGTGCCAACACCGATCGTCCCGCCGAGAGCGAAACCGGTGACGAGAACGATCGCCTCGATCGAGGTGCGCACCGCGCGAATCGAGTGCCCTCGTGAGGCGATGCCGGTCATGAGCCCATCTCGAGGACCCGAGCCCATGCCCGCGCCGATGTAGAGCCCGGTCGCGAGGCCGTTGATCGAGACGCCGAGCAGCAGCAAGGCGACGCGGCCGATGAGCGCGCCGTCGATCTCAGGGATCACCGCCATGGTGATGTCGACCCACACCCCGACGAGAATCGCGTTGCCGATCGTGCCGACCCCCGGTCGCTCTCGCAACGGAATCCACAGCAACAACACCACGAAACTGGTGGCCACGATCACCGTGCCGAGTGAGAGATCGAGGCGCTCGGATACCCCCTCGTGAAAGACGTCCCAGGGCGCGAGGCCGAGGCCAGCGCGGACGACGAGGCCGAGGCTGATTCCGAATAGCGAGAGCCCGACGAGGAGCATGACCGACCGGCGAAACAGCACGGCGAGAGTCTGGCAGGCGACGCCCTGCGCCGATGGGTCAGCTGGTCAGCGCGATGAAGTTCGCCACCGTCGGTTTGGGGCGCCGATGACCAGTTGCATCAGGTGTCCCCGGGACCGCGTGCGCCACTCCTGTGAGCGACGCGCACACGGTTATCGGGTCAGCAGCCGGAGAGCGACTCGCTGACCGTGGTTGAACCGTCGCTCACCGAGACCCTGGTAACGAAGTCGTTGCTCGATCCGGCGAACGTAATTCGGAACTGGACCTCGGATTGACCCGAGCTCGCGTTCGTCACCGTTGCCGAAGTGCTCCCCATGCTCCCGTCGTAGATGTAGATCGGGGTCATCGTGGCTGGCGTTCCGAGCGTCGGTCGGCGCGTCGCGCTGACCGTGAGCGTGTCGCCGTCATCGTCATAGACGTAGACGGTGGCGGTGAGCACGGTGCTGGCGTTCGTGAGATTTGTTGTGCACGACCTCGTCATGAGCGTGATGAGGGGATCGGAGTTGACCTGCTCACCGCACGGATAGGTGCGGAAGGTCATCTCGTCGGTGTCCCGGCCATCGCGGTCGGTTGCGGTGACCGTTACGGGGATCACGCTGTCGTAGTTGTCGTTCGTCAACTCGAGTGTGAATCGCGCGGTTCCGTTTCCGGTCACGTACACCGTGTTGCCCGAGATCCGGTCGCCTGAGAGCGCAGTGAGCTGCTCGGTGCCGAAGACGACTGCTGACCCAGTGAGGGCCACCTCGTCGCCATCGTTCTCGGTGACATCAACGATGATCGTGACGGTGGTGAACGTCTGTTCACCGGTATCGACGCACTCAAGTTGACGTATCGAGATCGACGGGCCACTACGAGCGACCGTCGTGGTCGTGGTGGTTGTGGTGGTTGTCGTTGTCGTCGGTTCGGTCGTGTCCGGCACCACCACAACCGGAGCGGTTGTCGTGGTGGTCGGCGCGAGGACAACGGTGCCGCCTGTTGCCTCAGTCGTTGTCGGTTCCTCGAATGTCAGCGGCTGCTCGAACTCGCCGAGTTGCGCGCTCTGCGAGACGACGTCGGGGCAGGTGACTGACAACCTGAACTCAGTGACTCGTCCGTCGAACAGTCGGACAGAGACCCAGCGGGGCCGGCCCTCGTCCGGTCGGTATTGGTAGTCGGCGTACCACTCGTCGCCGTTGGATCCGATGCGGTGGAAGATCGGATCGATCCCTGATGACACCCGGGAGATCCCGATACCCGGCCCGCTATCGCCTCTGAATCGATAGAAGGACAGAATCACCCGGTAGAAGGTTCTTCCCGTGTCAGTGTCCGACAGGAGATCGCAGGTCATCGCTGTGCCGTCGTTTCGGAATCCCGGCGGACCGACGTCGAAGAGCGGGAAGGGCTGGCGAGCATTCATGCAGGTCTGCATCTCCTCCCGAGAGATGAACGCGACGTACATGTCACCATCGTTGGTAAAGACGGTGACTTCGACCGCCCGATCGACAGCCGGAGGATTGGAACCGAGGTCTCGAACCCAGAGGTTCCAGAACTCGTCACTTTCCTCGTACACCCCGGCCCAACCGCCAAAGCGGGTAATTCCTGAGTCGTCCTGAATTTCGTAGATCTCGCTCGCTTGCACCCCTGCCACCTGAACGCCGATGGCGTACGAGCCGCCATAGAGGCCGCATGAGGCGACGATGTTGAGCGGTTGCCAACCCGGCTGAACCGTCTGGTCGCAGTTGCCGGTGTTCTCGATGTAGAACTCGGTGAAGGAGTTGTCGTAGAGCCGAACGGTCACGAAGAACGCGTTTCTCGGCGGCTCACTGAACTCGCGAAGGAAGCTCATTCCACCGAGTTCCTTCCGCCATTCCGTGCCGCCGGACCCCATGACAACCGACTTCACCTGAGTGAAGGGCACACCCCGATCCTCAAATCGGACCCGCAGTTCGAATCGACCGGTAACGGAGTTGTAACCGCACTCCTTGGTGATCGAGAGCCCGAAGGCGAGCCCGGTTTCCGTTGGGTACGGGGCCATGCAGTCGCCGACGTCGTGGTTGTACACAACATCGGGGCCCGACCGTGATGAGATGCTGATCCTCACGACGCCGCTCGGGCGTTGGACCGTGTCTCGGCCGATGCCATAGGTCCTGACCCACCGATTGCCATACCGCTCGTAGCCGCTGAAGTCCCCTTCGACGTTCGGGATGTCGTCTCGAACGAACACCACCTCGGAGACGCGTCCAACAAGGTCGACGGACATGAAGTGGATACCGAGGTCCTCGATGTAGCCGCAGACGATGTCAGCCTCCACCGCGGCCAGTTCGGCGTCCTGCTCGTTCGCGCAGTCGGGGAGGTTGGCGGCGCCTCGCACCCAGTTGAATCCGTCCGGGGTCCAGAGCGATGGGTTGTCAGGTGTTCCTACGTACTCGTAGGCGACCCCGTTGGAGGTCACGTAGATCGTGCCCGGAGGCGGATCATCCGGCGGGCACTCAAAGGTCGCGCAGTGCTCGATGAACCCAGGAATCTCCCACGCGTTGTGAACCGACTCGCTGCCGTCGAACGGGTTCCAGTTTCCGCCGTAGGCCCACATCATGTTGTTGGCATCGACGTAGAGGTAGATCGTTCCGCCGTTGTCGACCGGGCAGGGGTTGCAGCCGGGGAAGTCGTTGATGCTGTAACGGGCCCAACCCTCGCTCGACAGCCAGTACGAGACACCTCGAGTGGTCGTGTAAACGAAGAGCTCCCCGTTCTGGTCGATCACGAACTCGGAGAAGTTCTGATCATTGTGCGGAGGGCATTGAGGGTAATAAGGGCAGTCGACCGAGGGGTCGTACTCCGCGATGTAGCGGTCGATGTAGTTGGCGAGCGATGCCGGCGGGTCGACCGAGGTGATCCTGTCGCTGACCCAGAGATCCTGAGCGGAGTCGTAGCGCCACGACATCCCGTTCTCGTCGGTGATCAAGGTGGGCAACGCCGACATGTAGTCGTGGAACTGGCACGGCGCGCATGGGTCGATCGGAGTCGACGGGTTATTCACCTCATCGTTCAACGAGCCGAGTCCATCGATGATCATGGATGATCCGAGGTCACGAAGCTTTCCGAGGTCAACCAGTTCTTCGGTGAGCACCCCGGTGTTGTCACGCCAGGCGTTCTCGAGGAAGTCCCAGTGCTGCAGACGTCCATCGGCATAACGGGTCCTGGTCGCGACGTCATCGTTCGAGTCGTTGGAGGGCGGCGGGCAGGGATCGCACTCGTCGGTGAAACCCGGCAACTGTCGGCTGTCGCCGATCGCAGGCGCGCCGGGATTGGTTGCGTCTACCCAGGCTCCGTCCTGAAACACGAAACGATCGCCGTAGGTGTCGCCGGTGACCGGGTCAATTGGTGGGCACGGGGGCAGGCACCAGTCGTCGGTCGGTGTCCACTGGGTGACCTCGCCGTCGTCGAGGGAGCCCGGGTTGAACTCGCCGGGGTACTCGTCACTCAGGTCAACCGGTTCGAGGTCGGGATAGTCGTCGAGGCTGTTGACCTCGTCGGGGGTGTAGGGGCGTCCGCTGTCATCGAAGTCGTAGGTGCGCGACCCGGGTGGACACGGATCACACTCCTCTTGGTAGCCGGGTATCTCGCTCGCATAGGTGTACGAGGTGTCCCCGAAATTCCAGTAACTGTCACCGTCAACAACGACATGACGCCAGCGGTTTCCATCACCATCGATAAAGACCGCTCCGTCGTCCTCACGGGAGTAGGCGTCGGGTGGACACGGCAATTCGGGGATAGTCGTGGTGGTCGTTGTTGTTTCCTCTTGCTGGGTGAGGGTGGTTGGGGTGCCCTCCGGCGGATCCTCCGGCACGAGTGGGTTGCCGCAGGCGCAGCGGGCGCGGGGGATGCCTTGGTCGTCAACGAGCACGGCGGTGCCGGCTTGGAGTACTGCTTGGTAGCCGTAGGCCTGTCCGCCGCGGAATCCGTACATCGTGAGTTGCACGTCTTGGGCGAGGAACGCCGGGTTCAAGCTGTCGAGGTAGGAGTCGATTTGGCCGGGTTCGATGCCTTGCACCGCGGCCCACGCGACCGCCTTCGCCGGATTGCGACGGAAGAAGTCCTTCATGCCTTCGACATCGCAGATGTTTTTGCCGGGACCGCCGTAGGTGCCTGACGGTACGACGTAGAGGCTCTCCGATTCGCCGGCCTCTTGCGCGGAGCGCAGTTCGGTGATGGTGGCCTGATCGAGTTGTCCGGTCGCGAAGGTCGGCGCAAACGAGTCGGGGCCGATGGCGCCGGGGGTCGCGACGTACACCGTTGTTGCTTCGGCGGTGTCGTTTCGGTCACCGAAGGTGATGAACACGAGGCTGACAGCGGTGCCGACGATCGCGGCGGTCAGGACGAGTGGCAGCAGTTTTTTCATTCGGTCGCCCACGTGGAGCCCCCTTCAGAGATTTGAACGCGATTGAGAGCGGACAGTAACCGATAGACCTCGGGTGGTGCGGCGGAATTATCGTGTCGACGTGGAGAACGACCGATGAGCCTCGGCGACATTGACATCCCGATCTGGGTGCCCATCCTGATGGCGGTACCCATCGTTCTGTTCCTGGTGTTCGTTGTCGGGCTTACGCGCCACACCCGACGAAACCTGCAGGTCATGCGCCAGGCCGGTGTGGACGACCCGATGACCGCCGGTGGCCAGATCGCGGCGCGGCTCGCTCAGGGACGCATCGTGGAGGGAACCAGCACCGAGGATCGACTGCGCGAACTCGACGATCTGCTCGCCCGAGGGGTCATCACCCCGGAGGAGCACAGCGAGGCCCGCCGACGGGCGCTCGGCGGTTGACGCCTAGCCCCGGCCCAGTCGCTCGCCGATAAACCAGGCCAAGTCGTGAGCGTCGTCGCGCTCGAGGGCGATCAGCCTCGGCCGACGTCCCCGCAGGATGATCTCGAGGAGTTCGGGCCCTCGTCGGATCGATACCCAAGCGCGAAGCCCTCGCTCATCACCCTCCGGCCTGATGAGGAAGTGCCCCGCGTAGATCAGGCGCGGGAACGCTGTACCACCGATTCGCCAACGCAGGCGGCGGATGACCTCGGCGCGGGGAGCCACGCGAGCCGACACAATCTCATCAATTGGGATGCTCCGCCCCCGGCTCAACGACCAGAACCGGTCGGCACCGGAGACTTCGATATCCACGGAGGAATCGGTCACCACCACGGAGATCGCCATGCCGACACGGTATCGGTGGCAGGCGCGTGGTTAGGTTCAGCTCGTGCCCGCCGACGCCCCACCGCCTTCGTTCCCGCTCCGCGACCTGATCGGCTTCGACATCGAGATGGGGGAGGGTTCAGCCACGGCCACGCTCGAGGTCACCGACTTGCACATCAATCCCCACGGCTCGCTCCACGGCGCGGTGCCCTACATGATGCTCGACACCGCGATGGGCGCCGCCACGATGAGCATCGTCCCCGATGGGCACTTCTGCTCGACCGTCGACATCTCCACCCGCTACCTCGCGCCCTGTCGGTCGGGTCGCATCACCTGCGTAGCGAAGGTGCGCCGAGCGGGCCGGCGGATCGCTCATCTCGATGCGGTCGTCACCACCGAGGACGGCACCGAGATCGTCGCCGCCACCGGCACGTTCGTCATCTACGCCGCGCCGAGCGCCTGACCCACTCCACCATCCGGTTGTAGGCCGAGGTCAACCCGGGGAGGCGGCGAGCCGCGAACGCTCCGATCGGCCCGGGCGTCGGAAACGAAGCGATCTCGAGTGCGAGTTCGGTGCGCGGTCCGTATTCGAAGCCATTCGCTGCGGCTTCCTCTTCACGCATCCGCTCCTCGTACTCCCAGTCGATGAGCGCCTGCTCCGGCGGCAGGTCGGCGCGTCGTCGCGCGACGACAAAGGCGAAGAGATTGTGCTCGGGATGCGACTCGACGAACCGCTGATCGGCTTGCATGACGTGGTCGATCCATGGTTCAGCCTCATCGTCTGCGGCGTCGTGAATCGCTTCGTTGTGGGTGAGCAGTGGATAGGCGATGCCGCCACCCAGGCGTCGCAACCACTCGACATCGAAGTAGCGGTCGATCATCGGCAACACGAGCTCGGAGTGCACCGCCTCGGAGCGATCGGTGGCGATCATCAGATCGAGGTCCGGATACGCCATCGTCTGGCGCAGCGCCTCGGGCAGTTCGTTGTTCACCGCCGAAGCGGCCTCCCACTGGGCTCGCGAGTACTGGTTCCGATGAGGGCCGACGTAATCCCACGACACGAACAGCCCGTCGGGGGCGAGCCGCTCATGGATCTGCCGCATGGCGCGATCGATATACGCGATGTGGTGGGCGGCCGCGTGGTTGACGACGAGGTCGAAGGGCCCCTCAGGTAGATCCTCGCGATCGACGTCGACGAGCACGTACTCGGCGTCGAGTCCGCATTTGCCGGCCGCGAGGCGCGCTCCTTCGATGAAGCCCGCGTCGATGTCGACACCGACGACCGAGCCGATGAGCCGAGCATCGTGGAGCGCCCGCTCGACCCAACCGTTGCCGCAGTTCAACATGAGCACCCGGTCGAACGTTCGGCCCTCGCGGCCGAGCCACTCGTACCAGGTGACCCCGGGCTCGCCGGTGGCCCGAATCGCCAGATGCCGGCGCACCGATACCAGGTCGTTCCAGTAGCGCCCCGAGTAATACGTCGCGCTCACGTCGCTCCTCGCACCGCGGCCTCGGGCAGCGCCGCCTCCGGTCGACGGATCATCGTCGCCGCCATACCGGCCACGATCGCGACCGCGCCCGCCGACGAGAACGCCCATCCATACGAGCCGACCGCGTCGCGCACCAGTCCGGCACCCCAGGCCGCCCCAGCCGCACCGAGTTGGTGGGCGGCGAACACCCAGCCGTAGACCACGCCCGCGTTGTGACGACCGAAGAGGTCAGCGCAGAGCATGATCGTCGGTGGGACGGTCGCGATGTAGTCGAGTCCGAAGAGCACGGCGAAGACCGCGATCGACACGTTGTCGTGGATCACGGGCAGGAAGAACAGGCTGAGCCCGCGGAAGGAGTAGTAGGCGAGCAGCAGACGCCGCGGGTCGATCCGATCAGTGAGCCACCCACTCACCAAGGTGCCGACGAAGTTGAACGCGCCCATCACCGCCAACCAGTTCGCCGCCGTCACCTCGTTGAAGCCGTGATCGGTGGCGTGAGCGATGAAGTGCTGCCCGATGAGGCCGTTGCTCGTGCCCCCGCACACCATGAAGGTGCCGGCCAGCAACCAGAACTCGGGGCGTCGGACCGCGCGCCGCATGATGCCGGCCTCGGCCACGGGCGGCGGCTCGGGGGTGCCGCCGTAGGGTGCAAGCCCCATCTGCGACGGGGAGTCGCGCATAAACCACCAGATCGGGATGGCCGCGAGCCCGGCGATCGTCGCGCCGATCGTCATCGCGGCGCGCCATCCCGAGGCAGATCCAATCGCGGTGAACACTGGGAAGAAGAGCAGCAGTCCGGCCGACGTGCTGGCGCCGAACAAGCCGGTCACCAACCCGCGGCGCTCCACGAACCAACGATTGGCGACCGTGGCGGAGAGCACGCTCGCGATCAAGCCGGCGGCGAGGCCCGACACCAGACCGAACCAGAGGCAGAGCGCCCACAGGCTCTCGACCGTCGACGACATCCAATACGTCGCAGCCGAACCGAGAAGGCTGGCCGTGGTCACCAGGCGGATGCCGAACCTCCGCATCAGAACCCCCGCCACCGGACCGCTCAGGCCGTAGGTAACGAGCCCGAGCCCCGCGGCGAGCGACAGCTGCGAGGTGCTCCACGAGGTGCTCCGCTCCATGTCGACGAGCAGCGCTCCAGGGGCGGCGCGCGTGCCCGCCGTGATGATGAGCGCCAGCGTGGTGACCCCGACCACCACCCAGCCGTAGAACACGCCCCGGGGCGCGAAACGCACGGGTCGAGCAGGGACTTCGCCGCTCGGGTTCATCGGCGCGACGCTAGCCCGAGCCCCGTCGGCAGACCGTTTGGTACCGTGAGGTCGTGGATGACCCCGATACATGGCGTTGGGTCTGGCTCCTCGTCGCTGGCGGATTCGCCACCGCCGAGATCTTCATCGCGGGGACGTTCTTCATGCTCCCCTTCGCCGCCGGGGCGCTTGCCGCATCGATCTCGGCGTTCGCTGGCGCGGGAATCGCCGTCCAATGGATCCTGTTCCTCATTGTCTCGATCATCGGCGCAGTCGCCCTGATCCCATTACGTCGGCGCCTCGACGCCGACGGCACCTCGGACGGCATCGGTTCCCGACGACTCATCGGCGCCGACGCGGTCGTGCTCATCGCCATCGGCGACGGCGCTGCCGGATTCGGCGAGGTGCGTATCGGCCGCGAGGAATGGCGCGCCGAATCCGTCGACCGTTCGGCCATCGCCGAGGGATCGACCGTTCGCGTGGTCGATGTGCGCGGCACCTCCGTCATCGTGATCCCGTCAGCCCCAGCAACCGAAGGAAGGGAGTCCTCGTGATGCCGTTCATCGTGCTCATCGCCGTCTTCGCCCTACTGATCGTCTACCTCTCGTTCAGCGTCAAGATCGTGCGTCCCTATCAGCGCGGCGTGATCGAGCGACTCGGCCGCTTCAAGACCTCAGCCGAACCCGGTCTGCGACTTCTGGTGCCCTTCATCGACCGGATGGTGCTGGTCGACATGCGCGAGCAGGTCGTTGACGTCCCTCCGCAGGAGGTCATCACCTCTGACAACGTCGTGGTGAGCGTCGACGCGGTCGTCTACTACGAGCCCGTCGACCCACAACGACTGATCTACAACGTGGCGAGTTTCATCATCGCGGTGACCAAGTTGGCGCAGACCAACCTCCGTAACCTCATCGGTGATCTCCAACTGGATCAGGCGCTCACCTCGCGCGACTCGATCAACGCGAGCCTGCGCAGCATCCTCGACGACGCCACCGACACCTGGGGGGTGCGCGTGAAGCGCGTCGAGATCCAGCGCATCGACCCCCCGGCCGATGTCATGAGCGCGATGCACGAGCAAATGAAGGCGGAGCGCACGCGCCGCGCGACCGTCACTCAGGCCAACGGTGAGCGCGAGGCCGCGATCACCCGCGCGGAGGGGCAGCGTCAAGCCGAGATCCTCGCTGCTGAGGCAGTGAGGCAGCGCGAGATCCTCCATGCCGAGGGTCAAGCGCTCGCCGTGCGCGAACTCGCTGAGGCTGAGCGATTCCGACGTGAGACCGAGGCTCAGGGTGAGGCCGACGCCATTCGGCTCGTGTACGCCGCCATCCACGACGGTGACCCGAGCAACGATCTCATCGCGATCAAGTACCTCGAAGCGCTCGCGAAGGTGGCCGACGGGAAGGCGACCAAGATCTTCCTGCCGGCCGACACCTCGACCGCGCTCGGTTCTCTCGCCGGGGTGGCCGAACTGTTCACCCGGCCCGGCCACACCACCGATGCCACCGACTGAGCGCGTTCGCTCCGCCGTCGTCACCGGTGGTGGCGGCGGCATCGGTCGCGCCACAGTCGAACGGCTGCTTCGTGACGGACTGTCGGTGGTGGTGGGCGATCTCAACGCGGATCGTGGCGCCGAACTGCTCGCTGAACTCGACGCCGATGATCGACTCCGCTTCCTTCGTGTCGACGTGTCCTCTGAAGATGACATGGCCGCCCTCGTCACCCTCGCGGTCGAGTCGTTCGGCGGCCTCGACGTGATGTTCAACAACGCGGGGATCGGCGGTGCCTTCGGGCCGATCACCGAGCAAGACGTCGACGAGTGGGATGCGACCTTCGCCGTCAACATGCGCTCGGTCTTCCTCGGCACCAAGCACGCCGCGCGGGCGATGATCGCCGGTGGACACGGCGGCTCGATCATCAACACCGCCTCGATCGCTGGATCGAGCGGCGGGGGCGGCCCGCAGGCCTACTCGGCCACCAAAGCGGGGGTGCTCAGCCTGACCAAGACCACCTCGGTGGAACTCGCCGCGCATCGAATCCGGGTCAACGCCGTGTCACCGGGCGCGATCTACACCGAGTTGCTCCACCGAGGCCGGCCCGAGTTCACCGACTCGTGGCGTGAGCAGATCCAGCCCTGGCCCGATCGAGGAACGGCCGAGGCGATCGCCGATGTGGTCGCCTGGCTCGCCTCGGATGAGTCACGTTTCGTCACCGGCACGGAGGTGCTCGCCGACGGCGGTGTGATGGCCGCGGCGCCGCGACTCGTCGATCACGACCTCGCTCACCTGCGCACGATGTCGGGCATGGCGTGGGGTAACACCGGTCGGTCGGCAGAGGTCCGCCGGCTCACCGACGGGTGACTCGTCGGCGCGACTGCGGGCCTGAGATGATCATCTCGTGAACCCGCGAGACACAACCCACCAAATCGCCTTGAAGACGGGTCGATTGGCCGAGACTTTCATCTTTCACCCGGAGACCGTCGCTCGCGGCAAAGAGCTCGGACTCGATGGATTTCGCTTCTACTTCCTCGGCCGCGGGGGCGTACTCGGCGACGTCGACGCTGCAGTCGTTCACGCGGCATTTGGTTATTTCAGTCCTGACCTCATTGGGAAGATGTGGACGAGCGCCAAGGAGCAACTCGACCCGCGTCAGGCCGCGCGGGAGTACATCGCCTGCGCGCACAACCACGGTCGGGCTCGTCTCGAGGGAGTTGCTGGGCTCGACGCCTATGTGGAGGCTGCTGGAGCCGTCATCGCTGCCGCCGATGACTCTGGTCTCAGTCTCTTCGCTGGCTGGAGGTCGGAGTCGGTCCCTAATGACATACCGGCCGCCGCCTACCACCAGGCGGTCGTACTCCGGGAGCTGCGCGGCTCGGCTCACTTGGCGGCGGTTCGCGCCGTCGGGCTGACCTCGATGGTCGCGCACATGATCAAGCGTCCCAACGACGTCGCGATCTTTGGCTGGCCAGAGGACGCGCATGTCGTGACCGACGAGGACCGCGAGCGGCATGCCCGGGCCGAGGAGATCACCAACTCGATCGTCGAACCCGCAGTTTCCGTCCTGAGCGACGATCAGGCCGCTGCGTTGATCGCCGGCACTGAGGCGATGTACGCCACATTGATGGACGGGGCGTCTTAGAGGCTCACTACGGCGAGACCGCCATGCCCTGACACCATTGAGGTGTCGCTGGCCTCCGCGAGCAGGAACCGACCCGCGAGATCGAACACCACCGTTGGCTCGGTCGCCTCAAAGTTGGCATCGACCCGGGCGAGAGCGACCCCCGCTGCCGGTAGCTCGTAGCGGTCGGCGACCGGCAGCACCGGGTGCTCGAGCGGTGTCGGGTCGATCGTGGCGAGCAGCAGGTCGACATCGACGGGCTTGGACGTGAGACCTCCACGCACGACGTTGTCGCTCGCCCCCATCAACTCGACACCGGAACCCGCCAAATAGGCGTGGAGGTTCCCGGCGTCGAGACGAAGCGCCTCGCCGGGTGACAACTCGACCAAGTTGAGCAACAACGCCACCGCGACGCTCGGCTCGCCCGGATAGCGCGCGTCGAGATCGACCACCCAGCGGGCCTCGGGAAGGTCAACTCCACGGCACGCCTCGATGATGGGAACGGGATCGAGACGGCCGCGGTAGAGGTCAACGATGACGGCCCCAACCCCGCCTTCGGTGGAGATCCGCTCGGCGAGCGCGTCACGACCAAGCGAACGGAGCAGACGCGTGGTCGCGTCGATCGGGCGCACCCCACAGAGCGCGACGAACGGGGTCAGCGCGAGCAGGAGCTCCGGCTTCGGATTCGGATCCCCGAACACCCCGGCCTCGAAGCCTCGCCGCGCGCCCTCGGCGTCGGGATGGGTTTGCATCGACAGCGGCCGAGCAGCCGAGAGGACCTTCAACAGCCAAGGAAGGCGTCCGGTTACCGATTCGAGTGACGATCCGTCGTCGAGCGTGGCCGGAGCCTCGGGATGAGTGCCCACCCACCACTCCGCCCACGGTCGACCATCGGCAGTGAGGCCGAGCAACTCGGGAATGAAGCGGTCATCGCCCCAGTCGTAGTGGCGGGCCACCCCGCGCACCGTGCGCATGGCCTCACGGTACCGGCGCCGAACCACGGCGACCGGACCTCAGAAGAGGCGCAACTCGTCGGGGGCCAGTCCGCGCAGCGCGTCGTAGTCGACCTCGACGCAGACAAACCCACGGCTCTCGGCCAGCACCCGGGCCTGCGGTTTGATGACCTGGGCGACGAACATCCCCCGCACCTCACCGAGGGACGAGTCGTGATGCAAGCGCTCGATATAGCGGGTGAGTTGCTCCACCCCGTCGATCTCGCCACGCCGTTTTACCTCGATAGCCACCACCTGGTCAGCGCTGTCGCGACAGAGGAGATCCACCGGCCCGATCGCCGTTGGGTACTCGCGTCGAACGAGGCGCAACCCGTCCTCCATCACCTCGGGCGCAGCAGCGAGCAACTCCTGCAGGTGCGCCTCAACCCCGTCCTTGGAGAGGCCCGGATCATCACCGAACTCCTGCTCGGTGTCGGAGAGAACCTCGTGAAGACGGATGGTCAGCGTCTCGTCCTTCGGGTTGGTCACTACCCAGTGATCGCCGTTGTCGGCGAGGGTGTTCGGAGCGTTCATCCAGTTGAGCGGTTTATAGGCGCCGCCGTCGGCGTGGATCGCCACGCACCCATCCGCTTTCACCATGATGAGACGAACCGCCTCGGGCAGGTGGGCCGATAGTCGACCGGCGTAGTCGACCGAACAGCGGGCGATAACGAGGCGCACGCGCCGAAACTAGAGCAACCGGTCAGCGACGACCACGTTGCGACTCGACGTGCGAGCGCATGCGCTTTTGGATCAACGCCCGACGTTCCTGCAATTCGCGATACGTGAGCCGCTCGGTGTCGAGATCGACCCCGAAACCCGCCTTCACGCTGTCGAGATCGACCGTGACCCGGCTCGCGTCCATGCCGAGATCGCGGAGCAACTTGTCGCCGTGACGTTGGGTGAACACCATCGAGATGTTGGTCACCTCGGCGAGCAGGTCGAGTTCCGGCGCGAGCCGGGCGATCGCTCCATCGAGGAACACCATGTTCTTCACGTAGAGCATGAGCTCCTTGGGCAGGCGCGCCCCGTAGCCGAGCATGGCCTTCACCACCCGCTGCACCTCAGCGACCATCTCCTCACCCGACAGTGTCGTCGGGTCGATCGGCGCCTGATCAAGACGCAGATCGTGGATGACCGCCTCTAGGTCGGTGTCAGGGGGAAGTGCGCCAAGGTCGCGCAGCGCGGCCATTTGGCCCTTCACATCGTTGGTGGTCGCGCAGATCATGAGTCGAAGGAAGGCGACGCGGCGCGCCTCGGAGAGACGGGCGACGATGCCGAAGTCGAGCAGAGCGGTGCGACCGTCCGCGAGCACGAACAAGTTGCCGCCGTGGAGGTCTCCGTGGAAGATGCCGTGGATCATGGCGCCCTCCATGAAGGCGACCATCCCGGTTCGCACGACCTCTTCGGTGTCGATCCCCGCGTCGTGCATGCCGGACACGTCATCGAAATTGAAACCGCGGATGCGCTCCATCACGAGGACCCGTCGGCTCGCGAGTTCCGGGTGCGGCCGCGGCACGACGTACGACTCTTGACCAAGATCGTGGATGACGTGGGCGACGTCGACCATGTTCGCGCCCTCAAGACGGAAGTCGAGCTCCTCGACAATGGTCTCGGCGAACAGTTCAACCAGGGCCGGTGGGTTAGCGAGCGCCGCCACGGGGATGCGGCCCACCAGATGCGGGGCGAGCGACGCCATCACGCGGAGGTCGGTGCGCACCAGCCGTGCAACATCGGGGCGCTGCACCTTGACAACCACCTCGGTGCCGTCGAGCAGTTTGGCCGCGTGCACCTGAGCGATCGAAGCGGCAGCGAGCGCCTCGCGGGAGAACTCGGAGAAGACATCCTCGAGACGGGCGCCGAGATCGGCTTCGACTGTGGTGCGAACCACCTCGAACGGCTCGGCGGGCACCTGGTCGCGGCACTTCTTGAACTCGTCGACGAGCTCGACCGGGAAGAGCCCCTCACCCGAGGAGATGATCTGCGCCAACTTGATGTAGGTCGGGCCGAGGATCTCGATCGCCGAACGCAGACGCTCCGACAGATCGGCTCTCGACGCCTCAGCATCGGCGTATCGGCCGCGACGCTTGCGCACCCACCAGACTCCGACCGCCCAGCCGAGGTGACGGACCACGGTGACGAGACGACGCAGATCAGGGATTCGGCCCGCACGGGTTAGCTCGGGCACCTCGGCCCGCGCCCGCTCGCGCAGTCGCTCAGCGAGCGGCATCCAGGAGATCTCCGACTCCTCGAGCACCCAAGGTGCCGACTCGGTGAACGCGCCCCAGGCGCGATCGGTCGGTTCAGGGGAGGGGTCGGCGTCTCGGCCGGTGGTGGGGGAGTCCACGAGCGTCACCTCGGCAGTCTCGCCGGTGACCGACGACGGCGCACCTCGTGCGGACCGAAGTCGGCGTGACCTCGGACTCAGCGCGGGTCGACGCCCCAAAGGGCGGTGAGTACTGGGGCCGCGAGTTCAGGACGACAGACGATGAAATCCGGAAGCCACGGGTCGGGGTCGTTGTAGACGATGGGGGAGCCGTCGATTCGGCTGACGTGCAGGCCGGCCGCCAACGCGACCGCGGCCGGGGCGGCCGAATCCCACTGATACATGCCCCCGTCGTGCAGATAGATGTCGGCCTCGCCGAGGACCACCGCCATCGCCTTCGCTCCTGCTGAGCCGAGGCGCACCGCATCGCAGCCGAGCTCCTGAGCGACGATCGCCGCGGCGTAGGGGGCGCGGGTGCGGGAGGTGATGAGCCGCGGTCGCTCCCGGCCACCGCCATCGGGCAATGGTGGAGGAGGCTCCATGGTGAGCACCACACCGAGCGCCGGAAGGGCGACTGCCCCAGCGAGAAAACCGCCATCGGCCCAGAGCGCCACATGCACCGCCCAGTCGTGGCGGCCATCCTCGGCGAACTCCCGGGTCCCGTCGAGCGGGTCGATGATCCACACCCTCCCACCCGAAAAACGGCGCGGATCCTCGAGGCCCTCCTCGCTCAGCACCGCGTCATCCGGACGAAGCCGCCGCAACTCCGTCATGAGATACGTCTGACTGGCGTCGTCGCCGGCGTCCTTCACACTCCAGTGGTCAACTCCGGAGGCGAAGAGCTCTTCGCGGAGCGCCAGCAGTCGCTCGCCGGCCTCCCGTGCGAGGCGCGCGGCGAGCTGATGGTCGTTCTCGGCGGATTCGGATCCGCCGACCTCGACCGACATCAGGCCAGCTTCTTGTACTTGATCCGGTGCGGCTGATCGACGGAGGCGCCGAACTCGCGGCGACGGAACTCCTCGTACTCCGAGAAGTTCCCCTCGAACCACCGCACCTGGCTGTCGCCCTCGAAGGCAAGGACGTGGGTGGCGATGCGGTCGAGGAACCAACGGTCGTGCGAGATGACGACCGCGCAGCCCGGGAACGACTCGAGTCCCGACTCGAGAGCCCGCAACGTGTCGACGTCGAGGTCGTTCGTTGGCTCGTCGAGGAGCAGCACGTTGCCGCCCGACTTCAACAACTTCGCGAGGTGCACGCGGTTGCGCTCACCGCCGGAGAGCTTGCCGACGAGCTTTTGCTGATCGGTGCCCTTGAAGTTGAAACTCGCCACATAGGCGCGCCCGTGAATCTCACGGTTGCCGATCTTCATATGGTCGACGCCGCCGGTGATCTCCTCGTAGACCGTCTTGTCGGCATCGAGATCGTCGCGACCCTGATCGACGTGGCTGAGCTGCACTGTCGAACCGACGGTGATCTCGCCGGAGTCGGGTTGCTCGATGCCGGTCAGCATTTTGAACAGCGTCGTCTTGCCGGCGCCGTTCGGACCGATGATGCCGACGATGCCGGCTGGCGGGAGCGAGAACGACAGGTCTTCGATAAGTAACCGGTCACCGAACCCCTTGCGGAGGTTCTTCACCTCGATCACCGTGTCACCGAGGCGAGGGCCGGGAGGAATGGCGATCTCAAGCCGGTTCGACGTGTCGCGCTCGGCCTCGGCCTCCGCTTGAAGCTTCTCGTAGGCGGCCAGTCGGGCCTTGCCTTTTGCCTGACGGGCCTTCGGAGCCATGCGGACCCACTCGAGCTCGCGCTCGAGGGTGCGACGCCGCGCCTCGTTCGACTTCTCCTCGCGGGCGAGGCGCTCCTGTTTCTGCTCCAACCACGACGAGTAGTTGCCCTCGAAGGGAATGCCGCGACCCCGGTCAAGCTCGAGGATCCACTTGGCGACATTGTCGAGGAAGTAGCGGTCGTGCGTGATGGCCACCACCGTGCCGGCGTAGTCCTGCAGGAACCGCTCCAGCCAGAACACGCTCTCGGCGTCGAGGTGGTTGGTCGGCTCGTCGAGCAGCAACAGGTCGGGTCGGCTGAGCAGCAGACGACAGAGCGCGACACGACGTCGCTCGCCACCCGAGAGCGTCGTCACATCGGCATCGTCGGGAGGGCATCGCAGCGCGTCCATCGCGATCTCGACATTGCGGTCGAGGCTCCACGCGTCGGTGGCGGCGATCCGGTCCTCGAGGCTCGCCTGCTCCTTGCCGATCTTGTCGTAGTCAGCGTCCGGGTCGGCCCACATGGCCATGACCTCGTTGTAGCGATCGATGATCGACTGGACCTCGACCACACCGTCCATCACGTTGCCGCGCACATCCTTGGCCGGATCGAGTTCGGGCTCCTGGGCGAGATAGCCGACCGTGAAACCCGGGGTGAGGCGAGCCTCACCCGAGTAGCCGTCATCGAGGCCGGCCATGATCTTCAGCAGGCTCGACTTACCGGCGCCGTTGCCACCGATCACGCCGATCTTCGCCCCCGGATAGAACGACAGCGAGATGTTCTCGAGAACGGTGCGATCCGGCGGGTAGTGCCGGGCGAGCTTGTAACAGGTGTAGATGAACTCGTGTGCCATGCGGGCCTGAACCTACCGGCCCCGCCGCTCAGGGGTGGATGACGGGGAACCGCTCGTCGTCGAGCGAGTCGCCGACCTCGAGACCCTCGGACTCGAAGGTAGGCGAGACCGGCCAGGGACGCTCCGCCCACACCGCGTCATCGCCGACCCATCTCAGGCTGACCGCGCGTCGCGCGGTCGCGTTCGGATTTCCGGGCGCGCCGTGAAGCGTTCGGAAGTGGAAGCACACGACGTCACCCGGTTCGACTGGGAGGCTGATCACTGTCTCGCCATCGAGTTCGCCGTCGGAGCCGACAAAACGATCGGGGAGCTGCTCGTAACGGTCGTCGGCCGTGCCGTAGGGGGCGTGGTCGATGAAGCGCCTCGGAATGAACCAGCGGTTCCAGCGGTGCGAACCCGCGATGAATCGCAGGGCAGACGACTCCGGCACCGGATCGAGCGCGATCCACATCGACACGTTCTGGTCGCCATCGACGCAGTAGTAGGGCTGGTCGTGATGCCACGGGGTCCGTTCGGTGGCGCCCGCTTCCTTGATCAGCACATGCTCATGGAAGAACCGGGCGGTGCGGGACGCCATCAGCGCAGCGGCCGCGGCGGCGAGAGAGCCCTCGCGCACGATCTGCTCGTACTCGGGAACTGACCGCCACGTCACATAGTCACTCCAGAAACCGACCGCGCTTGACGGATCCGTGTACCAGTGGGCGTTCGGGCTCGGCGACTGACGATTCCGTTCGACCCCGGCGGCGAGCAGCGTGAGATGCTCCTCGGAGACCGCACCGCGCAACACCGTCGCGCCATCGCGTCGGAAGTCCTCGATCGTCTCCTCAGTAACGGTCACCGCTCCCACAGAGCCGACCGTAACGGCCCGCGGTGTCAGCCGTAGAGTGCGGGCGCCATGGCGACCGCTCACCCAACCACCGGAGTCACCTCCCCCGACGACGTCGTCCTTCGACCCGTCGACTGGGCGTTGCTCGCCGTGCCCGGTCTCGTGTGGGGGTCGAGCTTCTACCTCATCGCTGTTGGGCTCGAATCGTTTCACCCGGCCTTCATTGGTTGGGTACGGATCGCGATCGGATTCGCGGTGCTCTCTCTCGTCCCGCGGGCCCGAACGCGCCTTCCCGCTGACACGCGATCGACGACGGCGCTGTTGTCGGTGACGTGGATGGCGTTGCCTCTCACGCTCTTCGCCTTCGCGGAGGAACGGGTCTCATCGAGCATCACGGGCATGTTGAACGGGATCAACCCGGTCACCGTTGTCGTGGTCGGTTTGCTCGCCTTCGGAGTTCGGGTCAACTCGGGTCGGATCATCGGCCTCACGATCGGCACGATCGGAGGAGTGTTCATCGCGCTCCCGACGATCGGCGAAGGGTCGTCGAGCGTGGCCGGCATCGTGATGATCCTCGTCGCGCTCACCTGCTACGGCATCGCCATCAACGCGGCCGGTCCACTGCAGCGCGCGCACGGCGCTCTACCGGTGATCCGACGATCACTCGGCGGCGCGGCACTCCTCGCCTTGCCGACCGGCATCTGGGGCCTCGCACAGTCAGAGTTCTCCTGGCCGAGCGCGTTGGCCACCGCGGTGCTCGGAACCTTCGGTACCGGTCTCGCCTATGTCGTCCATCTCGGCAACACCGGACGACTCGGCTCTACTCGGGCCAGCACCACCACCTACCTCATTCCTGGAGTGTCGATCATCCTTGGCATGGCGGTGCTCGGGGAAGAGGTCGCCGGCCTCGCGCTACTCGGCAGCGCCATCGCCCTCGTCGGCGCTTGGCAGGTCAACCGCAGCACCTGAGGGCGGGCTGGCGTGCGGATACGCTCACCACGTGATCCCCACCGTCGTCGACTACACCGACCCGGACGCGCCGAGAGCGTTCACTGAGAGCCTCCGCAACACCGGATTCGCCGTGCTGGTGAACCACCCGCTTCCGTGGGAACTGGTGGAGGGCATCTACGCCGAGTGGTCGGAACTCTTCACTTCGGGGGCCGCGCGGTCCTACCTCGTCGGCGCCGACGGCCAAGAGGGCTACTTCCCACCGGACACCTCCGAGACCGCCAAAGGCAATGACGTGCGGGATCTGAAGGAGTTCTTCCACGTCTACCCCTGGTCGACCGTCTATCCGAGCGAGGTGAGCGACGCCGCGCTGCGCTACCGAGACATCGCGTGTGAACTCGCTTCCACGCTGCTCGGCTGGGTCGATGACAACACACCACCCGAAGTCGCCTCCCGGCTCTCACAATCGATCCGCTCCATGATCGCAGGCAACACACGCACCTTGCTTCGCGTGTTGCGCTACCCGCCGCTCACCGGCGACGCCCCTGAAGGCGCGATCCGAGCTGCCGCCCACGAGGACATCAACCTCCTCACCGTGCTGCCTGCCAGCGATGAGTCGGGACTCGAACTCCTCGGCACCGACGGCGAGTGGTACGCCGTGCCCTGCGACCCGGGCTCGATCGCCGTCAACTGCGGAGAGATGCTCGACCTCGCCACCGACGGCTACTACCCAGCCACCACCCACCGCGTCGTCAATCCGACCGGAGACGCCGCTCGCCGGGCTCGCATGTCGCTTCCGCTTTTCCTCGGCGCGGCTGACGACGTCGTCATCACCGACGGCCGAACGGCCTCAGAGCTCCTCGCCCAACGACTCGTCGAGCTGCGGGGCGAGCGCGCCAACTGAGCCGGGCCGGTGTGACCCGAGGCACGACCGGCCTCGCCCGACCAGCCACCGGTACCATTCCCGACGTGTCCGACCCCGCCTCGCCGACCTTCGGCGCCAACTCCTGGCTCGTCGAGGAGATGTACGAGCGCTTCCGCGAGGACCCTGACTCCGTCGGCGAATCCTGGAAGGAGTTCTTCGAGGACTACCGAAGCCAAGCCGACCTGACCAGCCCGAACGGCATCGCGGCCCCGGCACCGGCAGCGCCGTCGAACGGTGCCACCTCCACCGCGTCATCAAACGGCGCTCCGGCCGTCACGGCCGCGCCCGCTCCGAAACCCGCGCCGGCCGCAGCCCCGACCGATCCGGAGGGCTCGCCAATCCGCGGCGTCGGAGCGCGGATCGTCGAGAACATGGAGGCGAGCCTCGGTGTGCCGACCGCCACCAGCTTCCGCAACATCCCGGCGAAACTCCTCGAAGTCAACCGCAAGGTGATTAACGGCTACCGGGCCCGTTCCGGTCAGGGCAAGGTGAGCTTCACCCACCTCATCGGCTACGCGATCGTGCGCGCCATCGCCGACGCGGCGCCCAACATGCGCAACGGGTTCGTCACCGGACCCGACGGCGAGCCGCGCCTCGTTCGCCACGACGCCATTCACATGGGCCTCGCCGTCGACGTCGACAAGGGCGATGGCACCCGCACCCTGCTCGTTCCGGTCCTCCGCGGAGCCGACCAACTCGACTTCGCCGGCTTCCTCGTCGCCTACGAGGAGATCATCCGCAAGGTCCGCAACAACAAGCTCACCGTCGACGACTTCCGCGGGGCGAACATCACCCTCACCAACCCGGGAACGATCGGCACCGTGCAGTCGGTTCCCCGGCTCATGCCGGGCCAAGGCGTCATCGTCGGCGTCGGCAGCATCGACTACCCGGCCGAGTTCGAGGGAGCCGACCGCTCAAACCTCTCGTCGTTCGGCATCTCCAAGGTGGTCACGGTCACCAGCACCTACGACCATCGCATCATCCAGGGCGCCGAGTCGGGCCTCTTCTTGAAGCGCGTGCATGAACTGCTGCTCGGCGAGCACGGCTTCTACGAGGAGATCTTCCACGCACTCGATGTGCCCTACGAGGCCGTGCGATGGCGGCCCGACACCAACCCGATCGACCGCGAGGACGCGATGCTCGCCAAGCAGATGGCGGTCGCGAAACTCATCCGGGTGCACCGGGTGCGAGGGCACCTGATCGCCGACCTCGACCCGCTCCACTGGATGGAGCCGATCATGCCGGTCGAGCTCGACCCGGCGACCTACGGCCTCACCATCTGGGACCTCGACCGCGAGTTCCTCACCGACGGGGTCGGCGGTCGCGCGAAGATGCGTCTCGGCGACCTGCTCGGCGTGCTGCGCGACGCTTATTGCCGCTCGATCGGCGTCGAGTACATGCACATCCAGAGCACCGAGGAACAGCAGTGGTTCCAGGAGCGCTTCGAGACCTCGCCGCCGGTGATCGACCACGACGGCAAACTCCGCATCCTCGAGCGACTCAACGCGGCCGAGGCGTTCGAGAAGTTTCTCGCCACCAAATACGTCGGCACGAAGCGGTTTGGCATCGAAGGTGCCGAATCGGCGATACCGATCCTTGACGAGATCCTCGGACAGGCCGCCGACGCCGGACTCGACGGAGCGATGCTCGGCATGGCCCACCGCGGCCGGCTCAACGTGCTGTCGAACATCATGGGCAAGAGCCACGAGGCGATCTTCTCCGAGTTCGAAGGACACCTCGACCCGAGCACGGTGCAGGGCTCCGGCGACGTGAAGTACCACCTCGGATCCTCCGGGGTGTTCACCAGCCCGAGCGGCTCAGAGATCCCGATCGAACTCGCCGCCAACCCGAGCCACCTCGAGACCGTCAACCCGATCGTCATGGGTATGGCGCGCGCCCGCCAAGACCAGATCGACCCACCGCTCTCGTACTCGGTGCTGCCACTGCTCATCCACGGTGATGCCGCTTTCGCCGGCCAGGGCATCGTCGCCGAGGGGCTCGCCATGAGCGACATCGGCGGGTACCGCGTCGGCGGCACCATCCACCTGATCATCAACAACCAGATCGGGTTCACCACCGCCCCTCAACACGCCCGGTCCTCGCAGTACTGCTCAGATGTGGCCCGCACCATCCAGGCGCCGATCCTGCACGTGAACGGCGACGATCCGGAGGCCTGCGTGCGCGTGGCCCGTCTCGCCTGGGAGTATCGCCAGACCTTCCACAAAGACGTCGTCATCGACATGGTCTGCTACCGGCGGTATGGACACAACGAGGGCGACGATCCGAGCTACACCCAGCCGCTCATGTACAAGGCGATCGCCGAACGCCGCAGTGTCCGCAAGCTCTACGTCGAATCGCTGGTGCGTCGAGGTGAGATCGATGTCGAGCAGGCCGAGCAAGCCCTCACCGACTTCGGCGCCAAACTCCAAGAGGCCCTCGACGCCACCCGAGCCCGGGCGCGCGACGAGTTCAAAGCCCCGAAGCCTCCGCAGCCCGTCGGCGTGCTGCCGCCGATCCCCACCGGGGTGGAGCGCGCCACCCTCGACCGGGTCGTCACGCAACTCTCGGCCTATCCGGAGGGCTTCACCGTCCATCCGAAACTGCTGAAGCAGTTCGAGCAGCGCGACGCCGTATACCGCGAGGAAGGCACCGTCGACTGGGCGACGGCCGAGGCGCTCGCCATAGGAACGCTCGTGCTCGAGGGGCATCCGGTTCGTCTCGCTGGAGAGGACTCGCGGCGCGGAACGTTCAGCCAGCGCCACGCGGCCCTCACCGACTACGAGACCGGCGAGGTGTGGGTGCCGCTCAACGAGATCGCCGCCGACACCCGTTTCTGGGTCTACGACTCGCTGCTCAGCGAATACGCGGCCCTCGGCTACGAGTACGGCTACGCCCACGCCAACCCCGAGGCGCTCGTGATGTGGGAGGCGCAGTTCGGCGACTTCATCAACGGCGCGCAGATCATCATCGACCAGTACCTCGTCGCCGCCGAGGACAAGTGGGGTCAGCAGAACTCGCTGGTCCTTCTCCTCCCGCACGGCTTCGAAGGGCAGGGTCCGGAGCACTCATCGGCGCGCATCGAGCGATTCCTCATCCTCGCCGCTGAGGACAACATCCAGCTCTGCAACGCGACGACCGCCGCTCAGTACTTCCATCTCCTTCGGCGCCAGATCCACTCCGAACGGCGCACCCCGCTCGTGGTGTTCACGCCGAAGCAGGGGCTCCGCATGCGCCAGACCCGCTCAAGTGTCGCCGAGCTCACCGAGGGCTCGTTCCGCGAGGTACTCGACGATCCAGGAGTCTTCGACCGCTCAAGCGTGCGTCGCGTCGTGTTCTGCTCGGGCAAGGTTGCCTGGGACGCGATGGCCGAGCGCGACCGTCGGGAGGCTCCCGTGGCAGTGGTGCGGGTGGAGCAGCTCTACCCGCTGCCCACCGAGCAGATGTACGCCGTGCTCGAGTACTACCCGAACGCTCGTGAGATCGTCTGGCTTCAGGAGGAACCCGAGAACATGGGTGCCTGGAAGTTCATCGAGCACCGCATCTGGAGGGTGAAGGAGCGGGGTTACGACCTCCGTCATGTCGCCCGTGTCGAATCGGGCTCGCCGGCGACTGGTTCCAAGACCGTCCACGACCAGGAACTGGTCGACCTGTTGGACGAGACCTTCGCCGGCCTCTGAGCCGGCGGGCTCAGACCAGGTTGATACCGAGCACCGCGCCGAGTTCGCGCAGCGATTCGCGCCAGTCGACCACCTTGATCGTCACCATCCCCATCGCCGCGGCCGGCTTCAGGTTGATGCCGAGATCGTCGAGAAACACCACGTCGCTCGGCTCGACTCCAGCCGTCGCGCAGGCCAATTCGTAGAACTCGCGTTCCGGTTTACGCACACCGACCTTGGACGACTCGATGATGTGATCGAACCTCGACATTGCGTCATCGACGTCGGGTCGGTCACCCGTCGACCCGAGAACGTTGTTGGTGAGGCAAGCCAGGATGAAACCCTCATCGTGGAGGCGATCGAGAGCGGCCACCATCTCGGGTCGCACCGAGCCATAGAGGCAATTGAGCACATCACCGCCGGGCACTCGATAGCCAAGTCGCTCTGACTCGTCGGCAAAAAGTGAGTCGAACTCGGCGGCGCTCACCTCGCGACGTTCGATCTTCGCCCAGGCATTCGTGTCGGGATCCACCGAGTTGACCGAGCGGATGAAGTCGTGGGGGAGTCCATTGGCCTCCTCGTAGCGGTTGAACGCCTCAAAGGGACTCGAGGTGATCACCCCACCAAAGTCCCAGAACACGGCGCGATGATGACCCGAGGGTGTCGAACTCACGACCGACGACTCTACGATGGTTCCAACGGACGCGTGCCAACCCCCGTCGCCCTGCCGAGGCGGACGACGACCGGACGCGACCAAACGGAGGCATCAGCCGTCCGATCACCCCCACATCGACCCACTCCGGGTCCGACACGAGGAACACATGTCCAACAACACGGGTCCGAACCACATCGTGGTCGACGGATCAAACATCGCGACCGAAGGTCGCTCCATGCCCAGCCTCCAACAGTTGAGCGAGGCGGTGACGGCGTTCATGGCCGATTACCCCGACGTGCCCGTCACCGTGGTGGTCGACGCCACCTTCGGGCATCGCATCAACAAGTCGGAGCGCGACGAGTTCGATGAGGCGGTCGCCAACAACGAACTTGTCGCGCCGCCGGCCGGCGCTGTCGGGCGAGGCGACGCCTTCGTCTTGAACATCGCTCGGAAGTCCGGCGCGACCGTGCTCAGCAACGACTCGTTCCAAGAGTTCCACGGCACCCATGAGTGGCTCTTCGAGGAGGGCCGCCTGATCGGCGGCAAGCCGGTGCCACACGTCGGATGGGTATTCGTCGCTCGCACCCCAGTTCGCGGCACCGTGTCGCGCCAGGTGACGCGGACCTCCCGCAAGACCGACGCGAAACCGGAGAAGGCGGCGGCACCAGCCAGCAAGGCGGCATCGAAGTCGAAATCCACTCACAAGGGACGGACGAGCGTGGCGGCGAGCGAGCCAATGCCCACACCGAAAACCCCACCGCCCGGAGCGGCGACGGTCAACGAGCTCGTTCCGTTCCTCGACTTCGTCGAACGTCACCCCATCGGCACGAGTTGCACCGGGGTTGTCGAGGCCTACTCGTCGCACGGGGCGTATCTGAAAGTGGATGACGTGAGGGTCTATGTGCCGCTTCGACTCATGGCCGATCCACCGCCTCCGAGCGCGCGCAAGGTCATGAAGTTGGGGGAGAGCGCGACCGTGGTGATCGCTGGATTCGTGCCAGCCCGTCGCAGTATCGACGCTGGACTCCCCGGGATGGTCGACGGGGACGCCGCACCGCAGGATTTGGGTCCGAAGCCGGCCTCGAAGCAGGCAGCACCGAAGAAGGCAGTGGCGAAGAAGGCAGTGACGAAGAAGGC
>JAFMMJ010000113.1 GCA_017859785.1 Ilumatobacteraceae bacterium | reverse complement strand
CGCGCGTGTTTCCAGACGACCGGACCGTCAGCCGCGACCGCTGACCAGTGGTCGAGCATCACCGCGAGCATCTCCTGGAGTTCCGCGCGTGCCAGGGCCGCTCCGAGGCAGTGGTGGACGCCGTTCGAGAACGCGACGTGCGAACGAGCGTTGACCCGCGTCGGGTCGAGACGGTCGGGGGAGTCGAAGACATCAGGGTCGCGACCCGCGGAGGAGAGGTTCAACGCGAGCAGATCACCGGCCGCGAAACGGAGCCCTCGGTGCTCAATTGGCTCCCCGACCGTTCGCATCGCGATGCGGATCGGGTTCAGCAGCCTCAGGGACTCCTCCACCACGGTCGGTACGAGACTCCGGTCGCTGCGCAGCCGCGCCCACAGCGTTGGGTCGTCGACCACGAGCGCCATGAGTGAGCCGATCTGGTTTCTGGTTGTGTCAATGCCGGCGGCGATCATGCTTCTGATCAGCGATACCAGTTCGTCGGTGCTCAGGCGATCGCCGTCTTGGTTCTCGAGAATCAGTGCGCTCAGCAGGTCGTCGCGGAGCGCCGCGCGCCGCTGCTCGATCAACTCGATGCAGAACGCCTCGAGTTCGGCGGCGTCGGCAGCGATCCTCCGGTCGCGCTCGGCATCGCCCTCTTCCGACGACTTGAGAACGAGAAAGTGCGACTCGGCCCATCGGCTGAAGTCGTCCCACATGTCTTCGCCGACGCCGAGCAGTTGACAGATAGTGGCGACCGGATACGCCGACATCAGTTCCACGACATCGAGTCGAGCCCGACCGCCGTCAGCGACCTCGGTGACAGTGGATTCGATCAGCGGCTCGAGGTAGTCGCGCATACCGGGTCGAAGCGAGTCGATTGACTTCGTTGAGAACGCGGGTCCAACGAGACGACGGAGCCGCGTGTGCTTCTCCCCCTCGGCGATCAGCAGATCGTCGGCGGGCAACGTGCTGATCGGATCGACCTCGCCGCGGATGAGCGCGGGAACCTTCCCAGCGGCCTGATTGAGTCGCCGGTCGCGGAGGAGGGCCACGACGTCCTCGTGCGACACCACCAGATACCCGGTCAGCCATCGCACGATCCATGACCCGCCGGCCGCGAGCCTGATCTCATCGAGAAGCTCATTCGGTTCCGGATCGTCGAGCGACATCCGGTAGGTCGGAAGGTCGGCGAGAGATGCGTCGACAACTCGGGAACCGTCCTCGTTCACAGCGAGAACCTAACGAACGGGATCGGCCGCGCTCGACGGTTCGCGCCCCGGATCATCAGTCGGCGAGGTCGGTGAACGCGAAGCGCATGAGCGAGCCCGAGTAGTTCGCGACCCAGACGGAACGCGTGCGCTCTTCGAAGGTCACGCCGATCGGCCGATCCCCGGTCGGGAGTTGCTGCAGGATCTCGAGGTCGGTTGCGCGGAGCACGGTGAGGGTGTCAGCGTCGTAGCTCACGACGTAGAGGCTGGAGCCGTCATCGCTGGCGACCATGGTCCTCGGGCGCGACGGCACTGAACGGATGATCGGCGACTCGCGTCCCGCCAGATCGAGTTTGCGGACCGTGTCCCCGTAGTTATTCGTCACGAACAGGAACCGGTCGTCATCGGAGAGGACGAGGTGTCGGGGGGTTGGGCCCGCATCGACCACCTCGCCGTTGACCTCGAGTGAGGCGAGGTCGATCGTCCTGATGATGCCGGCCCCCATCACGGCGACATAGGCGGTCGTTGAGTCCGAGCTGACCGCGAGACCACGTGGGTGCCGTCCAACCGGGATTCGCGCGACCTCGGTGAACGAGGCGAGATCGATCACCGAAACGTCGAAACCGCACCAGTTCGCGACCAAGAGCCGGGTGCCATCCGGAGTGACCGCCATGAACTTCGGGACCGCACCCACCGTGACGGCGCCATCGATGGCCAACGTTTCGGTGTTGATTCGGAAGACGAGACTGTCCTCCCAAGCACCCGCGTCGCAGTTGTCGTCGGCATCGCTGCGGTAGCCAGCGCCGTAGAGCTTGTAGTTCGACACGTAGACGTGCCGCGCGTCGGGAGCGACAGCGGCCTCGACCGGAGATCCCCGAACGACCGGACCCTCCAATCCGAAAGATGCCGGGTCAATCTCATCGTCGATGACTTGGATGATCTCGCCGTGCTCATTGAGCACCATCACGTTGTGTCGATACATCATGTTCTGCGCGAAGAGCAGTCCGGTTGGAGTCGCCACGACGCTCTTCGGCTGCAGGCGTTGATCGGCGATGGTGTCGACGAGAGCAAGCGTTCTCGACGCGGCAGGAACGACCGTGGTGGTCGTGGTGCTCCCCGCGGTGATCGTTGTCGACGCGGCCGCCGTCGTCGATTGAACGGTCGGCGGTGGTTCCGCGACGGTGGTGGTGGTCGACGGTGCTTCCGTGAGAGTCACGGGTTGGTCCGAGGTGGTGGCACTCGTCAATCCGTCGCCGCTGCTGGCGCATGCCGCCGGAGCGACCAAGGCGAGCATCCAGATCGCGATGCTCAGCGACCGGGTCATCTCGCCACTCTTGCGCCGACGAGGTCGCTGATCAAGGAGGCGCGCCGATCGGTCGACCCACCCGAAGCCATCCCCGACGGCCCGATAGCCTCCGAGATGAGGACGACGGCACGGCAGGCGGCCATTTTGCGCCAAAATTCGTGCCGCCGCCTGCGCCTCT